>JBCBLJ010000123.1:0-14020 GCA_038520195.1 Planctomycetota bacterium | reverse complement strand
TACCTGAAGAGAGTCGGCGTGTTGTCGATGCCGAGACCGGGCAAGACGTTGCCGTGCTCTCAGATCGCGGGACGCATGCATGGCGTGTAGTCGGCGAGAGAATTTACGGACTCGATCGGCCAGATGCCATTGGATACCGCGACGTGGTGGATCGTGTCCGGCAATTTGACCCGGCCACGGGTGAGGTGATCGGAGAGGCAGTTCGGTTTGATCCAGTCTCGTCGAGGGATTGCGAGTTCGGTGCAGAGGGCAAGTACCTGTTTGCTCTCGATGACTTTGGCGTTTTGCAGACCGTCGACATCGACGAAGCAAACGTGACGCGGACACAGATCCAACAAGGCCAAGCCTGGTGGTGGCCGCTACGAATCGTCGGCCTCACCGCCGCCGTTCTGTGGTGGCTCGTCTGGTCGATCGAGTCCGTAAATTCTCTCGCCGACTACACGCCATGCATGCGTCCCGCGATCTGAGAGCACGGCAACGTCTTGCCCGGTCTCGGCATCGACAACACGCCGACTCTCTTCAGGTACGAAAGACCGCACCAAATACCATCCTCGATTCTTGAGGACCCCGATGAGACCCTCGCGTCGGGAACTTCGTTGTTCTCCGAGCGGCATGAGACGGTCGCCTTTCACCTCGCAGATGGCCACGCTTCGGCCACGACTGCGGGTGAGCCGGATGAGCAGGAACCTCGAGTTATGAATGGTCCAACCCCAAAAGCGAATCGAATCGCCGGCCTGGGCCGCGATGGGTTGTTCGAATCGAACCCTCGTCGTCGTTTCGGCGTCGAAGTCGAAACGCCAGAGTCCGCCGTTTCGGTGCTCAAACAAAAAGCCGCCGTCGACGTAGAGCGGATCACGTGAGCTCATCGGAAGGTGGCCGAGATTGCGTGCCACCCCGTCGCGGTCGGCGATGAGATCGCTTTTCTCGTTGAGAAAGAGCAGTTCACGTCCGCCACGAATCACCGAAAGCGCTTGCGCTTCATTATCCAACCACCACGCCCCGCCCCAACGCCGAGTCATGGCGTTGTACGCTTCGATTCGCGTTCGATACGGAGTGCCAAAATAGGAGATGTCCGTCGATCGGATGACCAAGGTGTCTCCGCATCGTGTCCGTAGCGAAAGCAAGTGTCGCGTTCGCTGCATGGTGGTCACAAAGAAGAGCAATGCGAAGACGGGGATGAAAAGCAGGATCATCCCAATCACAAAGCGGCGTGACGGTCGCCGAGCTGTGTTCATCCGTAAGCCTCCACGGTCGTAGCCATCGGTCGTCCCAGGGAGTATCCATTCCAACGCAACGCCAAAGTGGACGCCAGCAAGATCGGCACGAAAGCGGCGCTGATCGGAAGCAGGTTCGCGCTCTGCGTTACCCAATAAAGACCGCCGGCGATGCCGATTGCGATCGCGGCGAGTAAGAACCGCCATCGTGTGCGACCGAGCCCGAGCCATAGCAGCATCGCCGTTGCCAAGCCGCTGGCGAAACCGCTAGCCATCAGGTTGAGCAGATTTGCGGTGGCCGGCAGTCGGAAGCTTCGTGACTGGAAAGCGACGAAGATCAATGCGATGGCAATTGTCCAGACGATCATGTGGCGAATTCCAAATCCGCGTTCATGGGGTTTTTCATCGACGGTCGCATCTGTTCGATGCAAAAGCCGAATTCCATGCCACGCGAAGCCACCGAGAATCGCAAGCATCGCGACTCCACTGGACACGGTTCCGACGACGGTACGCATTCGATCGATCGAGTGATCGCCCGTGGCTTGGCTGGCATCCCAAATCACGATCGCGAAACCCACCAGGGCGGCGGCCGCGAACCCGATCAGGCTCAGGCGGACACCGAGCCGCTGTGAACCGAAGATGACCCAAAGGACCACTAAGCCAATCGCGCTGGCGGCGGTTCCGAGAAGCCCGGCGCCTTCCCAGTTATCCAGGTCGCCCGACCAAGAAGGGCCATTCACGTGGGCGTAGAGTCGCACCGCGAAGCAAGCGAGCAAGGTGACATGCAGAATCGCCACATCGACGAACGGTTGGTAGGACCGGCGGTTTCGTCCCATGCGGAGCGACCAAGCGAGCCACCACACCACCGCGGCCGTGATGCCGAAGATTCGAAGTGGCCACCACCATGGCATACCCGGACCGAAGGCACGCCGCGAAAAAAGCCCCGTGTCGACATTCAAAGTCGCCAGCGCTGATGTCCCGTCGTCCATGTAGACGCGGGTTCCGCTGCGATCGAATTGCCATTCGCGAATTGGTAGCGCGAGCGTCGGACCGATGGGATTCCCGGAAGCTGGATCAAGTCGTTGAATGGTTTGCGTTGATGAGTTGATTCGTCGAGCGATACCGTACATGCGATTGTCGACCACTCGGAGCCGATCGAACTGGTTGTTATCAACCCTTGCGATTTTTTTGCCGCTCGCGAGTTCGAGGACCGAAGCCGTTTCTCGCGTTGGATCAGCCGATCGCACGCACCAGTTTCCATGCTTGGAAATACCGCTCAACAATCCGTCTACAGTACCCAGCTCGGTCGCTACGTTTCCGATCAAGTGAAAAATACGTCGACTGTCATTTGCGCTGGACCAGACGGCCAGGTACGCATGTTGGTAGTACTCCCAGTGTTCATGCCGTTGCACCGGGGGAGCAAAACTCACTGGAACGGACACTCCTTCCTTCACGTCGAACAAGTGAATTCGCCCCGTCTGACGTTTTTTGAATAGGAGTCCATTGTTGGTCAGTTCGACGGGCGAATACCAATTTCGGTTCGCGACCGATGCAGCGAAGTCTTCCGCGAGGACACGGATTTGACCCTCATGAACCTCGACAAGGGTCGAGTTCTGGTGAAGAAGATGCAGCAAACGCTCACCTTTCTCGAGGACCCAAAACCAGTTGACGTCAGGATCAACGAGCCATTCATTGACCCATCGTTGGTCTGCAAGATCGAAAGCCTCCAGCTTACGGCGGTAGCTCTGGCCCAAGAATGATCGGTCCGTGAATCGAATTGCGTAACACTCCCGAGAGTCTCTGTGCAGCGAGGTTTGGCAATTGGTTCGCTGCATCGTGACCACGAAGAACAATAGCGCGAAGACAGGGACAAAAATCATCCCCATCCAAAGCGCCGTTCGCGTTGCGTCCTTCTCGATGTAGGTCATCGCCCCACGAATTGCTAGCAGATTGGTTGATTGCTAGCACTGTGCGTCGTGCTATCACACGTATTCTTCGACAAGATGTGGAGAACATTTGGATTTCGTGAAACAGACGAGTACGTTCCACGCCGCTGAACGCACGCACGTTGCGTGTCTAGCTCCGGCACCTTGGCCCGAGATCAGGCAAATTCAGGGATGGCAGCCTTTGTTCTCTCAACGGATTCTACCAATCTCTTTTCCGCCGTGGCGGAATCTCGCCCACCCTCCGAGTCTGCGCTCGGTCTTCTTTGGTGCCGATCTTCGCGACATGCGGTCGCGAATAATTCTTGCAAAGTGTTTTTAGGAGGAAACGAAGGATGGCAAGCGAAACGATCCAAGACAAACCGGTCATCGGCATCAACTGCGACTTCAAGGCCGCCGATCGCAACAAGCCCGGTTTTGCCTTTCTTGCATCGGGTTACTTTCAATCGATCATCAACGCCGGCGGCACGCCCATTGTTGTGCCGCCGCTTTCCGATCCCGAGTCCGTCGCCAAGATTCTGAATCTCGTCGACGGCTTCATGATGATCGGCGGCGGCGACCTGGACCCGCGAAACGACGGGTTCATGTTGCACGCGAGTGTGCGTCCGATGGACCCGGTGCGCGAAACCAGCGATCGCATGCTGGTGGCCGAGATCGCTGAACGACGGATTCCGCTGCTCGCCATCGGTGCTGGCATGCAATTGTTGAACGTCCAGCAGGGCGGCAACCTGTTCTTGCACATCAAAGAAGACCTTCCCGAAGCCGTGCCGCACTTGGATCCCCACGACCCCAACCACCGACACACGCTGGAAATCGAGAGCGATTCACTGGTCGGCCGCGTGTTTGGCGACGGCGAGATTCGCGTCAGCAGCCGGCACCACATGGCGATCGATGAAGTGGCCCCCGGTTTCCGCGTCACCGCTCGCTGCCCCGACGGAGTCATCGAAGCGATCGAAAGCGAGATGATGGACTGGTTCGCCGTCGGAACCCAGTTCCATCCCGAATGCGCCGCGGCATCGGCGCTGGACATTCGCATCTTCGAAGAGTTCATCGAAGGTATTTGCGCCGGCAAAGAGGCAACCGCCGAAGACCTCCGCTTGGTCGCGTAGTCAGGTCGGCCGTCGCAAATCGCAACGCCATGGTTTGTACTCGATTGGGATGCATCGAGTACGCGTGCTGGGATGCTGGGTGCGAGTACCGCTTCGCTGGGTGCGAGTACCGCTTCGCTGAGTACGAGGTGAGCGCCGCTTTGCTGAGCGCGAGTGGCGCTTTGCTGGTGGCGCCGGATTAGAAGGACGCTTTTCTGCGAGGCGGGAAGGGAGCGCGTTGGCTGCCCTTCCCCGGCGTGTCGGAGCCTTCTTGCGAAAGTTCAGGTGGGCGGCGTGAATTTGGGCGCCGCCGGTTCCGACGGTTCGTCGTCTTCCTCGTCAACGCCGCCCGAAGCCGTCGGTGCGGCATCAAACGTGCGTCGCGCTTCGTACTCCGCGTTGCGGAACTCGCGCTGCATGTCATTGAGACGACCGCGAAACTCGCGATAGACGCTTCCGGCCTTGCGAGCGACATCGGGGAGGTTACCGCCGAAGAGGACGACGGCGATGACCCCGATGACCATCATTTCAAAAGGGCTGAGCCCGAACATGCTATTGGTTCTCGCTCGACTCGTCCTCGTCTTCGTTCGTCTCGTTCAAGCCTTTCTTGAACTCATTGCCGGCCCGACCGATGTTACGCATCAAACCGGGCAACTTGGCACCGCCGAACAACAGTAATGCGAGGAAAAGAACGATCACCATTTCCGGCATGCCCGGAAATCCAATCGCGAACACACCCACGGAATCAAACACAGACATCGTTTTCGCTCCAAAAGAGGCTTGAGAATGGACCCTCACGCACACATGCGGCGAAAGCGGGATCGGTCGGTTCGGCATCCACGAACAGGTGTTCGGGCCGTAACCACCTCCAGGACCGTCACGTAGGGGCGGCGTCGAAAATAGCTCGATTTCCGACGCCAACAGTTTATTAAACGCCGGCCAAACTTCAAAGGGCTCATCGAATTTCAGCGGCTTTCGCGGGCAACGCTCGCCGGCCGAGCGAATTACCACCGAACCAGGCGAAAATCCCGCGTAAGACATAGAATCGGAGCAAGACGGGCGGATCTCGACGCTTGCCACAGGTGTTCAGACCGCGACGTTGGTTTTCAAGCAATGTCAGACAACCGATGAGAAGTCCGACGACAGATGACTCAAAAATGAGCGGGAAATCGTACGGGGATCTGCCCCAGACCCTCGCGTGGTCGACGCTGGCGGTGACCGGCTTTCAATCTGCGTACGCGATTCCCTGGTTCGCCCTCCCTTTTCAACTTCTGTTCGCCTATGCCCTGGTCCGGCTTCTTGAGACCAAGAGTTCGCGAGGGGCGTTTTACGCAGGGCTCGCGGTTGGATTCACGTTGGCGGCGATTCAACTGACATTCTTCGCGACCGTTTTCGGCAGTGGCGCGATCGCACTGTGGTTGATCATCGGCCTGTGGTTCGCCCATTTCACGTGGCTCGGCCAATGCATTGGAACGCGTTTTCCGCGATGGGCTGTCATGCTGACTCCGATCGCTTGGGTTGGGCTGGAGTACTTTCGCAGTGAGCTCTACTACCTGCGATTCAGTTGGGTGACGCCTGGGATGTCCCTCGCGGATTCACCTTGGAGTGCACTGCTGAAAGTTGGGACCTATGGCGCGGGAGGCTTGATCCTGTTTTGCGGTTGTTTGTTGCGGAAGAACTGGCGGATGGGTTTCGCCGGGGCAACGATCTTGCTGATCGCTCCACCGTTTCTAGCTCTCATCGGCAGCGAGTCGACCAGAAGCCTGCTCGTTGCGGGTATCCAACTGGAGCACCCCGACGAGACGGCACTTCCGCAGCAACTCGAGCGAGTTGTCGCGAACGTCCCCGAATGCGACTTGATCCTGTTGAGCGAATACACGCTCAATGGTGCGGTGCCCGAAAGTCTGCGGCGGTGGTGCGATGAGCACGATTGGTACTTGATCGTCGGCGGCAAAGACGCTGTCGATGAATTGCGGTATTACAACACCGCGTTCGTTGTCGGTCCCGAGGGTGACATCGTCTTCAAACAAGCCAAGTCGGTTCCGATTCAGTTTTTTCGGGACGGTCTTCCCGCCGAAGATCAGGCCATTTGGGATTCTCCGTTTGGCCCGATCGGGATCTGTGTCTGCTATGACCTGAGTTATTCGCGGGTGATCGATCGCTTCATCGAGCGCGGCGCGTGTGCGATCGTCAATCCGACGATGGATGCGATCGCATGGGGTGGCCGCCAGCATCGGCTGCATTCGCGGGTGCCGGTCTGTCGAAGCATCGAGTACGACATTCCGATCGCGCGGCTGGCGAGTTCGGGCGTCTCGTTGGTCACCGACGGCTCAGGACGGCGGCTTGCTGAGGCGGGCTTTCCCGGGCAGGGCAATCTCATTGCGGGTCGACTTCGACTCTCCGAGCCACGCTTGCCCGTCGATCGCTGGATCAGCCCCGCCTGCGTTGTCGCGACGTTGTTGATGTTGGTCGCGTGCCTCTGGCCACGCAAGACGCGCGGCGACGATCATGTGCCCGAAACACTTGGCGCGGATTTGCACGTTGAGTGAATCCAACAGATCGAATGACGTTGTCGCGGCCTTCAAGGGACTTGATAGAAGTCGATCGTTTCCAGGTGCCCAAGGAGTGGATCCATCTCGGCGTTTTACATTTCCTTGCTGCGTGTCGCACTGGCTTGCACCGCGGCAATCAGCGCACTGCGAAGACCTTTGTCTTCCAGTGCTTGAATCGCACCGATGGTCGTTCCGCCGGGGCTGCACACGGCGTCTTTCAGTTCACCGGGATGCTTGCCCGTTTCGGCGACCATCTGTGCGGTGCCCAGTACCGTTTGCGTGGCCAATCGCATCGCGAGCGGTCGGGGTAGCCCCGCCAGGACGCCTCCGTCGGCGAGCGCTTCGATCACGAGGCAAACGTACGCCGGTCCCGACCCGCTTAAACCGGTGACGCCATCCATTTGTGGTTCGGTGACGCGGACGACCAGGCCGACGCCTTCGAGCAGTTTCTCGATCCAAGCCACATCGTCTTCGCTGACCGAATCGGCCACACAAAACGCGCTCGCGCCCGCGCCGACCAGACTGGGTGTGTTGGGCATCACGCGACAAACCCTGGAGTGGCCAACGTAACCGCAGAGTTGCTCCAGTGAGATCCCGGCGGCGATCGAGAGCACCAGCTTGTCGCTGCCGGCGAACTGTTGCAGTTGGTTGGCGACGGTTTCGATCACATTCGGTTTGACGGCCAGGAGTACGGCATCGGCGTCTTTGACGGCGGCGGCCAGATCGTCCCAGATCACGATCTTGACGTGATTTTCGGCCCACCAGGCTTGGCTTAGCGAATCGGGTTCGACCACGGAAATGCTGGTCACATCGAGAAAGTTGGATGCGATCATGCCTCCCACAAGTGCACGACCCATCTGTCCCCCGCCCACCACCACCACACGACGCTTCTTCATCAAGTTTTTTCCAACGGCAAGTTGAATTGACCCCTCCGGCACGGCGACCTAGCATGGTCCGTTTTTCCTGCGCCGAAGGCTTCGCGGATTCCCCGCGATGCCCTGTTTTGGTACGCAATCGAACGAACTGAGTCTCCTCAGGGCCATCGGACCATGACCGGATCGGTCTTCAGTCTATCAGCCAACCACCCATCCCTCGCCCCCAACCTCCCCGGAGCCTTGCGCGTGCAAGAAGCCATCGCGAAAGCTGACACTTTGATCGAAGCCATGGGATGGATTCGAAAATTTCGGGGCAAGGTCACGGTCATCAAACTGGGCGGCAGCGTTCTCGACGACGAAGAGGCGCTGATGCACATCTTGCTCGATGTGATCTTTATGGAGACCGTCGGCATGAAGCCGGTCGTGATTCATGGCGGCGGCAAGTCGATCAATCGGGCACTGGCCGAAGCAAACATTGAACCCCGATTCATCCAAGGCCGACGCGTTACCGACGAAGCCACGCTGGAAATCGTCGAGCGGGTGCTGGCCGGCGAACTCAATGTTTTTCTCACCGAGGAGATCGAGCGTCTGGGCGGTCGCGCCATGAATCTCTCGTGCCGTAGCACCAATGTCCTGTATGGCGAGCCACTTCGATTGGAGGGTGGCGAGGACTTGGGATTTGTCGGCAACGTCACCGAGGTCGATCGAAGCGTCATCGAAGGGTTGCTCTACACCGACCAAGTTCCCGTAATCCCGAGTTTGTGCGACGACCGCGACGGCGCCCGCTACAACGTCAACGCGGACACCGCGGCCATGGCGGTCGCCCAAGCACTCGGCGCGGAAAAGCTGGTCTTTCTGTCCGATGTCAACGGGGTCCGTCGCGACAAGGAGGACCCCGAAACCATCATCCACTCGCTCAGTGAAACCGAAGCACGGGAGCTGATCGACACGGGCGTCATCGACGCGGGCATGATTCCGAAGGTCGAAGCCTGTTTGGACACGCTCGGCCGTGGCGTTAAGAAAGTTCACATCATCGACGGACGGCTCCGCCATTCGCTTTTGCTGGAAGTCTACACGTCCAAGGGCGTTGGGACGGAAATCTATAAATAGCGACACCGGGATGAAT
The DNA here is from genome assembly GCA_038520195.1 of Planctomycetota bacterium. GTDB lineage: Bacteria > Planctomycetota > Planctomycetia > Pirellulales > Pirellulaceae > Stieleria. The sequence continues at coordinate 5,222 of JBCBLJ010000123.1, read as the reverse complement.
CGCGCGAACCCAAGTCAATGGTTCGGTGACTTTCGTTTTTCCACTTCGAAGCACGTTTACGCAGATGGGTTGAGGGCCGTTAGCCGATGCAACATTTCCTGTCTTTGTTCGATATCCGTGAAGCCGAACTCTCATCGATCTTGAAAGCTTCGGCGGTGATCAAAGCCAAGCTTCAAGCGGGCGAACGCCCTTCGATCTTGGAGAACAAAGTTGTCGCGCTTCTCTTTGAAAAACCGAGCCTAAGAACCCGCGTTAGTTTCGAGACCGGGATGGCGCAGCTCGGCGGTTCGAGTTTGTTTCTTGGGGAAGAGGTTGGCTGGGGAAAACGCGAGTCGCCTTCGGACTTCACCAATGTCCTCGGCGAGTTCGTTGATGCGGTCATCTGCCGCGCCAAGCAGCACGCCAAAGTGCAAGAGCTTGCCAGCTTCGATGCGATGCCGGTCATCAATGGATTGACGGACCTGTGTCATCCCTGCCAGGCGCTTGCCGACGTGCTCACGATTCAAGAAGCATTCGGCTCGCTTGCCGGTAAGCACCTGGTTTTTGTCGGCGACGGTAACAATGTGGCACACTCATTGGCATTGATCTGCGCGATGCTGAAGATGAAGTTCACGTTGACTTGCCCAAGCGGCTACGAGATGGATGCGGACTGGTGTACCAAGGTGAATGCGGCCTATCCCGACGCCGAAATCGCGACCGAGCAGGACCCCGCGGTCGCCGTCCGCTCCGCCGACGCGATCTACACGGACGTGTGGACGAGTATGGGGCAAGAGGCCGAGATGGCGCAGCGCCGAAAGGACTTTGCGGATTTCCAAGTCAACAGCCAACTGATGTCGGCGGCGCCCTCGTCAGCGCGAGTGCTGCATTGCTTGCCCGCCGTGCGTGGTGAAGAAATCACGGACGAAGTCATCGACGGTTCGCAAAGCGATATCATCCGCCAAGCCGGTAATCGCATGCATGCCCAAAAGGGCCTGCTCGTTTGGCTTCTTGCCCGCGACTGGATCACCGACAACGTCTCCTCCTGAATTGAGTTTTGAAATGCGTGGCCACGACGAACTGCGTCCCGTTGAAATCCAGCTCGACTACCTGAGTCATCATCCCGCGAGTGTGCTTTATCGCAGTGGTAACACGACGGTGCTTTGTACCGCTTCGGTGGAAGCCAACGTGCCACCTTGGTTAGAGGGTAAGGGCAAAGGTTGGGTCACCGCCGAGTACAACATGCTGCCGGGCAGTACCGTTCCGCGCAAGCGTCGTGAACGCAGCAAAGTCGATGGCCGCACGACCGAAATCCAGCGACTGATCGGGCGGTCGCTCCGTGCGGTGGTGGACTTGCGCGCACTCGGTGAACGATCGATTGTCGTCGACTGCGATGTCCTGCAAGCCGATGGCGGAACACGAACGGCCTCGATCACCGGAGGTTTCATCGCGTTGGCCAAAGCGGTGGCCGCCGAGTTGCCGGATTCCAAAATCGGCGCCGGGCCGCTTCGCGATAGTGTCGCCGCGATTAGTGTCGGCGTCGTCGATGGCGCCGTGCGATCGGACCTCGACTACGAGCTGGATTACGCGGCCGATGTCGACATGAATATCGTCATGACCGGAAGCGGCCAATTCGTCGAGATTCAGGGCACGGGTGAGGAAGCGACGTTTGACGATGAGCAACTCACACAAATGCTGGCGGTGGGCCGCAACGGCATCCAGGAATTGACCGCCAAGCAACGGGACCTGCTGGGATAGAGAGCACCGAAGATTTCCGTGTGGAATGGATCGGACGAGTGCGAAGACGTTGGCTGCGCACGATGCGGCCCTTCGCAACCGGTGGCTTTCGGATTTTCGTGTTCCAGGCAGCCAGAGCCCAAATCCTAGGGTGAGAGCCCGAATCCTAGTGCCGCGGGAATTAAATAACGCTGCTCGGAAAAAACGGTAACCCGACGCGTGAGCGAGGGATTCCAGCCTTTCCCTCGCTCACGCGTCGGGTTACCAAGCAAGATCAATTCGGTCCCGCAGCACTAGGGGGAGGGTGGCGTCAAATCGCGGGGTCTGATCGCCACACTCGGGCAGACCAGCGACTCGATGAGTCTTCCCCATCGGATCAGGCGTTCTCTATGAGATACAGTAAACCGAAGTGTTTTCGTGCGTCTCAAACTCGGCAATTGTGGTGTCCACTCCACGGCTAATCCCGCTCCTGCTCGCATGCCTGTTTCTCGGCGGGGCGGCGGTGCGCGCCGACGAGGCGAAAGATGAGGCAAATTACGCCAAGTTTCTTTTGCCGCTGCTAAGGACATATTGCTACGACTGTCACGACCGTGGCAGTGAAATCGATCTTGAGAGCGACGATCGCGTTCACAAACTGCGTGCGAGCCGCAATCGTTGGAATCAAGCGATCGCGCACGTCCGCCTGGGCACGATGCCCCCGGAAGACGGACCCGAGTTGGATCCAAAGACGCGCGATTTGATGGTCCGGATGATCGAAGCGCTCGTCAACGCGGTTGATTGCGTGAACAACCCAAACGCCGGTCGCGTCACGTTGCGGCGGCTCAATCGGGCCGAATACCGCAACACGATTCGCGACCTGACGGGCGTCGACTACGAACCGGCCGATGACTTTCCCGGGGACGATGTTGGTTATGGCTTTGACAACATCGGTGACGTCCTTTCGTTGCCGCCGATCTTGATGGAGAAGTATGCCGACGCGGCGGAGCGGATCGCGGGCCGGGCCATCTACACGCCGCCGCCGCCGGAGTTGTTCGAGACCGAGCGATCACCCTTTTCGCTCAAGGGTGCCGGCGGTGGAAGCGATCGGTTGACGCTAGCCTCCGAGAAGACGGTGACTTTGGAAGTCGAGGTTCCGTTCGCGGGGATGTTCGAACTCGCATTGAGTCTTGCCGGTGATCAAGGCGGCAACGAGCCCGTGAAAGCCAGAGTTCAGTGGGGAAAGAAGTCACGTATTATCGAGGTCCCGAACGAGTCGCCCAAAGAGTATTCGGTGCCGATGCGTTTGACGAAGGGATTTCGCAAGATCGACATCAGCTTCATCAACGACTTTTGGCGGCCGAACGTGGCGGATCGCAACCTTCACATCTACCACGTCAAGCTTTCGGGGGCCGAGCGGAGGTCCAGCTTTGTTTCGTCCGAGAATCTGCCCGCCAGCCATCGCAGGATACTTTTTGTCCGACCGTCGCAAAGTGTGACCGAGGACCAGGCCGGCCGGGCGGTGCTGACACGATTCGCAAGCCGAGCCTTCCGTCGACCGGTATCGACGGATCAAATCGATCGCTTGGCCAATCTTGCTGCGGAGGTTCGTTCCGCCGGAGGCACGTTTGAGGAGAGCATGCAGGTCGCGATGCAAGCGGTTCTTATCTCTCCACATTTTCTATTCCGCGTCGAGCAACCGCTCGAGCCCGGTGCCGATGGGGTGCTGCCGAAGATCAGCGACTATGAGCTCGCAACGCGGGTCTCCTACTTTTTGTGGAGCAGCATGCCCGATGATGAACTGCTCTCGATGGCGCATTCGAAAACGATTCGCGAACCGGGACGGTTGCTTCGCAAGGTCGCGGCGATGTTGCAAGACAAACGGGCGAATCAGTTCGTGGAGAACTTCGCTTCGCAGTGGCTACAGATTCGCAACCTGGATGGTGCCGAGCCGGATACACGAATCTATCGCGGATTTGATGACGAGATTCGCGCGGCGATGAAGCGCGAGACGTTGACTTTTTTCGCGGGTGTGATGCGTGAGAACCTGCCCGTCACGACTCTACTCGATGCCGACTTTACCTATCTGAACGAACCCCTGGCGAAGTTCTATGGCATCGGCGGCGTCGACGGCAAACAGTTTCGTCGGGTGTCACTGGAGGGGACCAACCGCGGAGGATTGCTCACTCACGCGAGCGTGTTGACGGTGACGAGCAACCCGACTCGGACCAGTCCGGTCAAGCGTGGGAAGTGGGTTTTGGAGAATCTTCTCAACACGCCCCCACCGCCGGCACCTGCGAACGTTCCGGAGTTGGAACGAGGTCAGCTGGTCGGGACGCTTCGCGAGCGAATGGAACAGCATCGTGACAATCCGGCGTGTGCGACGTGTCATTCGATGATGGATCCATTGGGTTTCGCAATGGAGAATTTTGACGCGGTCGGACGTTGGCGCAGCATCGATGGACGCGAACCCATCGATGCAAACGGGACGCTACCCGACGGGACCGAGTTTTCGGGCGTCGGCGATTTGCGCAGGCTGCTCGTGACAAAACGCAAGCAGCAGTTCATTCGGTGTCTCGCGGAGAAACTGTTGATTTACGCCATCGGTCGCGGGACCGAATACTATGACCGCTGCGCGATCGACGAGATCGTCGCGCGGTGCGAAGACAACGACGACCGATTTGCGTACTTGATCGCGGCCATCATTCAGAGCGATCCGTTTCAAAAGCAGGGATACCGGGAACCATGATGCCGAAAACACTTTCACGACGGACGATGCTTCGCGGTGCTGGCGTCACGATCGCGCTTCCGCTGTTGGATGTGATGTCACCGAGCCGGCTTTTGAGTGCGGCCGAACTCTCCGCTGCTGCGCCGCTGCGGATGGCATTTCTGTATGTTCCCAACGGTGCTCATATGCCTGACTGGACGCCTCAGCGGGCTGGCAACCAATTTGATCTTCCGCCAACACTCCAGCGGATCGAGGATTTCCGTGAGGACATCAATGTGCTGACGGGACTGACACTCGATGGCGCGCGGGCGCATGGCGATGGCGGTGGTGATCACGCCCGGAGCGTCGCGGCGTTTCTAACCGGTTCGCATCCCAAGAAGACCAATGGCGCCGACATTCGAAACAGCATCTCGGTCGACCAGGCGACGGCGCAAGCCGTGGGCGACCGGACGCGTTTTGCTTCGCTCGAGTTGGGTTTGGAGGCCAGTGCCCAGGCGGGCAATTGCGACAGCGGGTACAGCTGTGCGTACGCCTCGAACATGTCATGGCGAGGTCCGACCAACCCAATGGCCAAAGAGATCGACCCCGGTGCGGTGTTCGACCGTCTGTTCGCCGGCAAAGCCGTTAAGTCGACGCGCCGCGCAAAGACAGCGCGTGAGAAGTTTCGTGGAAGTATTCTCGACGTCGCACTCGAAGACGCCAAGCGTTTGCATCGTGAATTGCCGCCCGTGGATCGTCGCAAGCTGGACGAATACCTGTACGCGGTCCGAGATGTCGAAAAGCGGCTTGGCGGCGACGACCGGCT
>JBCBLJ010000188.1:0-11596 GCA_038520195.1 Planctomycetota bacterium | reverse complement strand
GCCAACTGCGGATCGCTTGCCCCGGTCTGCGATGTCTCGACAGAGCGTTTCGAAGTCGGGTTCGATGCCGAAGAGTTCGCAAAGGCACTCTGCGATCGCTAGTGAAAGCTGTGTCCCGCTTCCGAAACCGACGTGCTGAGGACTGAGTTGTTCCGCCGAGATGGATACTTCTGGCAGGCCCGTTTGTCCGAGAAATGTCGCGAACCGTTCGGCGATCAGGGTCGCCCTCGATTCGATCGTGCGATCAGCGCGGAACTGGTGCGATGCGGAGACAGTGACGACCGTTTGAGGGCAAGCCACCATCGCGCCGATCCCACCGAATGGAGGTTCGGTGTCGAGTAATCCGAAATGCAGTCGCGCGCCGGTGCGAATGGTCACTCGCTTCATCGACCACCTCGGTTCTCGGTGATCCGCTGTTCGATCGTTCGAGTCAGTAAATCGTATGCAGCTCGTTCGGCTGGACCGGAAGTCTTATCCACCGGTACTTTCAACGCCGCAAGTTGGCTGCGAATCTCCTTGGGTTCCATCAGATGAACTCGAGTCGCCAGGATCGCGGCTTCGATCACCGCATGTTTCGCCCGATTAAAACCGAAGAACGGGTTTGCAATGGAAGTTGCTCGGATTCCGCAAGTCATTTCATAACGCGGTGGCGAATCGACGATGGACTCGATCGCAACTTGAAACCAACGATGGCACTGGTGGAGGACTGCAAAGTGGAGGTCCGGCGTTAGCGCCACGCGCGACTCAACATCGTGAATTTCACCGATCGCCGCATGCGCGAACAACTCGGCGTCATCGGAGACGTGAATCGTTGCCCGTCGAGTTGCAAGAAGATTCTTCAGCGTCGTTGAACCTTCGAAAGGGCGGAGGATGAAGCCTGGGTCACCAACGTGGGCGGACATTGCCGCGGGGTTGGTGAGGACCGGTCCCATGGGCGCGACATTCACTCGGCCATCCACTCCAACGGTCGTCACGATGGATTCAAGGATCATGGAGATTCCGTCGCGAGTGAGACAAAGCGTTGGACGATCTGTGAGCCGTACTCGCAGAGCACCGCTTCCGGATGGAACTGAACACCGAAGACGGGGCGCGACCGATGTCGGATACCCATGATGAGGTTGTCGTCCAAACTTGTCGCAGTGACTTTGATGCACTCGGGGAGGTTGCTCTCGGAGACACTCAAGGAGTGATACCGTGCGACGTTCATCGGGCTAGGGCAATCGGCAAAGATGTCTTCGCCATCGTGTTCGACCGGGCTGGCCATGCCGTGTCGGGGTTCGTTGCGAACGATGCTAGCGCCAAATGCTGCTCCGATGGCCTGATGACCAAGACACACGCCGAGAATGGGAAGCGACGCGGGCGCGGATCGCACCAAATCGACACAACAACCCGCTTCAAAGGGGCCATGCGGCCCGGGCGACAGGACGATCGCTTGTGGTCGTCTGGCGATCACGTTTTCGGCCGTGATCTGATGGCTGCGCACGACCTCCGTCGACGCACCGGCGAGCCGAAAGTAGCGAGCGAGGTTGTGGACGAAGGAGTCCTGGTTGTCGAGCAGCAAGACCAATGAGTTTCCCCTAGCGATGGATGCGGTGATGATCGTCCCCGGTGAGGGCTACGGGCTTTGCGATTCGTGGTGCAGCCGTCATACTCTCGGATCAGTTTCAGCCCGCTCCCGTCCTTCCCCCAGGGTATCCCATCATGGCTTTGGTTCCGCTACGCGTCGTACTCGACCACGCCGCAGAAAACGATTACGGCGTTGCCGCGTTCAACGTCAACAATATGGAACAAATCCAGGCGATCATGGAAGCCGCCGACGAAACCGATTCGCCGGTCATCATCCAGGCTTCACGCGGGGCCCGAGCTTACTCGCAAGATGCGTACTTGCGACACCTGATGTTGGCCGCCGTCGAACTGTATCCGCACATCCCGATCGTGATGCACCAGGATCACGGCAACAGTCCGGAGACCTGTCAGTCGGCGATCGACAACGGATTCACAAGCGTGATGATGGATGGATCGCTCGAGGAAGATGGTAAGACGCCCGCGGACTATGACTACAACGCCCGGGTCACAAAAGAGGTCGTCGCGATGGCACACGCGCAGGGTGTCAGCGTCGAAGGTGAACTCGGATGCTTGGGTTCGCTCGAGAGCGGCGAAGGCGAACAAGAGGACGGTCACGGGGCCGTCGGAGAGCTTTCGCATGACCAGCTACTGACCGACCCCGATGAAGCGGAACGATTCGTCGAAGAAACCGGCGTCGATGCGCTCGCGGTCGCCATCGGTACCAGCCACGGTGCCTACAAGTTTACGAAGAAGCCGACGGGTGAAGTCTTGGCGATGACGCGAATCGAGGAGATTCACGCAAAGCTCCCCAACACACACCTCGTGATGCACGGAAGCAGCAGCGTCCCACAAGAGTTGCAAGACATCATCAATCAGTACGGCGGCGAGATGAAGCAGACCTATGGTGTCCCGGTGGAAGAGATTCAGCGCGGCATCAAGAGCGGCGTCCGAAAGATCAACGTCGATACCGATTGCCGGATGGCGATCACCGGCGCAATTCGCAAGCTGTTGACCGAAGACAAGGCCGCGTTCGACCCACGAGCCTACTTGAAGCCCGCTCGGACGGCGATGAAGCAAGTCTGTGTCGCCCGAATGACGTCCTTCGGCCAAGCCGGCAACGCTGCGAAACTCCGCGGCGCCCTGGTCTGAGTTCTGGATCAAGATCAAGAACCGACGACAGGCAGGGTGAGAGCTCTGCCTTTCTTCGTTATCGGAGGTGGACACGCACTGGTGCCAGGGACGGAAGAAGGAACCACGAAACAAACCAAACATACGAAGAAAGGGAAGAACGTCGAACGATTAGGGTTGAGAGATCCGCGAGAGAAAACGACTGACACAGTGTTAGTTTCGGATGCACAGTTTCGCCGTGTTTGATTACAGCCCTCGTATTCGCCATGGTGTGTTTGGTTCACTCTCAGCTCTCCGATTGGCGTTGAATTGTGAACATGAGTGTCACAGCTTTCCTCGCTCCCTACCGACTTTTCTTCCCAGGTCGATTTTGAATGCGTATCGTTCTTTGCTTTCCGGTGAATGAGCATCACATTGCTCGAATTCAGACGGCTGCCCCGGACTTTGAAGTCGTCAATGCGGGGCAGGAGCGGATCGATGAACTGTTGCCAACCGCAGACATCTTCATTGGTCACGCGAAGGTGCCGGTGGATTGGGGACGGGTCCTGGATGCTGGGCGTCTGCGATGGATACAGTCTTCGGCCGCCGGCTTGGATCACTGTTTGGTTCCTGGCGTGATTGAGCACGATGACATCGTGGTCAGCAGTGCGTCGGGACTTTTCGCGCCGCAGGTTGCGGAGCAAACGTTCTCGCTGCTGTTTGGCTTAATGCGTCGCGCTCCGTTGTTTTTTCGCGCCGAGGCGAAACGCCAATTCGTTCGGCTGCCGACCGATGACTTGCGCGGCAAGACCGTCGGCATCGTCGGACTCGGCGGCAACGGGAGAGCGCTTGCGAAGATGTTATCGCCATGGCAGGTCCGAATTGTCGCGACGGACTATCATCCGGTCGATTGCCCGAACGAAGTGAGCCAGCTTTGGCCTCACGACGAGTTGGATGAAATGCTTGCGGTGAGCGATGTCGTGATCTTGACGTTGCCGCTGAATGCTCAGACGCGAGGCCTGTTTGACGCTCGAAGGTTTGGCAGGATGCGACAAGGTTCGTATCTGATCAACGTCGCTCGCGGCGCGGTTGTGCTCGAAGACGCGTTGGTTGAAGCCTTGTCTTCAGGGCGGCTCGCGGCAGCGGGTTTGGATGTGACGGAGGTCGAACCACTGCCGGCGGAGAGTCTACTGTGGGACAACCCGCAAGTGATGATCTCGCCGCACGTTGGGGCCCAATCGTTTCGTCGTGTCGATGATACGGTCGATCTGGTTTCCATCAATTTGAAACGTTTCCAGTCGGGTGAACCGCTGTTGAACCGCGTTGACAAGCGACTTGGATTTCCGCACCCCTCGGTCGTCTACCGCCCCGTCTGATTTTGGAGATGGTTTTTGAGTAGCAGCAACCGGCCTCCCGGCGAATTGGATGCGGCGGTCTTTCGAGGTAAGAGGCCCATCGGGCCACTGCGATTACCGCGCAAAGCCAAGAAAGACTTCATCGCAGAATTCAATCGCATCTACCGCGACGCCGGCTTGGTGATCGAGACCGAGGCGAGTTGCGACGCTTCGTGTACAATCCAGACGATTCCTTCGGGCGTCGATTGAACGAAAGACGGGCCACGTCATGGTCAACTCTTTCCGGGATGCCCACCGGTGTCTTTCTCGCCGCGATCCCTCCAGCGGTCTTGAGTTAGTACAACGGTGACGCGGGTGCCCGATGACGACCGACAGCACGGGAAACCGCGAGTTGGCACAACAATTGAAATACACGGGGAGACTCCCATTGCTTAGACGACGAACCCTGCTTGGCGCTATCGCGTTTTCATTCTTTGCGGGAACTGATTCGATGGCTCAGGAAGCAAAGCCGAAGCGTCCGGTGGTGATATCAACGTGGCGGCACGGGTTGGCGGCGAATGCGGCGGCTTGGAAAGTGCTTTCCAGCGGGGGCCGAGCACTGGATGCGGTAGAAGCGGGAGTTCGCGAAAGTGAATCGGACCCCGCGGTGTCGAGCGTTGGTCTCGGTGGTTTGCCAGATGCTTCGGGCACCGTCACGCTGGACGCGTGCATCATGGATGAAAAGGGTGATTGTGGTTCGGTCGCTTGCCTTCGTGACATTGAAAATCCGATCTCGGTCGCGCGGATGGTGATGGAGAAAACGCCACACGTAATGTTGGTCGGTGAAGGCGCCAAGCGGTTCGCGCTTCAGAATGGGTTGAAAGAGAAGGAGTTGCTCACGCCCAAGGCGAAGGCGGAGTGGGACAAGTGGAAGGCAGATCATCCTGACGCCATCAAGCACTGGGAAATCAACGTCGAGAATCACGACACCATCGGGATGGTCGCGATCGACGCGAATGGCAATCTTTCGGGCGCGTGCACCACAAGTGGGTTGGCTTGGAAGTTGCCCGGACGTGTCGGTGACTCACCGATCATCGGCGCGGGGCTTTATGTGGACAACGAAGTCGGCGCGGCTAGCGCGACCGGCGTCGGCGAAGCCGTCATCCGTGCGGTCGGCTGTTTCTTGGTGGTCGAGTTGATGCGGCAAGGCAACTCGCCCGAGGACGCATGCCGACTTGCGGTTGAACGCGTCATTTCGAAAAACCCGGATTGGCGTGATTTCCAAGTCGGTTTCATTGCCATCGACAAACAGGGTCGTGTCGGCGGCTACTGCATTCAACCCGGTTTTGACTACGCCGTCCATGATGAGTCGGGTAATCGCATGATCAAGGCGAAGAGCCGAATCCGCGAATGAGCGTCTTGCTCGAGGTCTGCGTGGATTCGTTCGAGTCGGCGGTAGCGGCTCGTGAGGGTGGGGCCGATCGTTTGGAGGTATGTGGCCCGCTCGTGACCGGCGGCACAACGCCGAGTTTCGGCTTCGTCGAGCGATGCGTTCAGGCGTTAGGGTTGCCGGTGATGATGATGGTTCGACCACATGATGGCGAGTTTCAGTATGGCGACGACGACTTGGCGATCATGGAACGCGACATCGAAGTCGCGACTCAGATCGGAGTGACGGGCGTGGTTTTCGGCGTGCTTCGAGGTGATTCCGTTGACGAAGAGGCTTGTCGCCGCCTTCTGGATGTCGCGGGCGACCTGGAGACGACGTTCCATCGCGCGTTTGATGTCGTCAGCGATCCGCTGGCGGCTTTCGGCCGGATTCAGGAGGTTGGTTTTTCACGTGTGCTGACTTCCGGTCAGGGAATTACCGCGGATCAAGGTGCGGGGTTGATTCGAAAGCTCGTCAACCGTTCGACAAAAACTCGGGTGCTCGCCGGGTGCGGGATTGACTCTGAGAACGTGGCTTCGTTGATCGAGGCGACAGGCGTGGACGAAGTTCATGCCAGTGCGAGTCGACGGATCGGGGAGCGATCAAACACCACCGTGGTGTTCGGCGATCAAAGGCGAGTGACAGACGCCGCCGTGGTGCGATCGATCCGGGCCGAGCTGGTGAGGTTGATGCCACGGTGAGCGTCGATTGGAAGATGACGTTGCGGTGAACGTCGGCGAAGATGCCGAACGTTCGGCGAACTGGCTCGCGGCCGGCCCAGCGGACGTACCGATTTTCCGGGGGTGATCAAGGTCGAGTCGGTTCCTTTGGGGTGACTCATTCATACTGAAAATCCGGCTTCCGAGCGCTTTTTCGCTGCTTTTGCCGTCCGCGTGGGTGACGATTCGACGAAGACTTACGTTCCCGCTTCTTTCCGCGCCCCTGTTGACGCACGGGAGTGCCCTGCCGGAAATTACGCGTCTTACCTTTTGGAGAAAGTGAAGCGACCATGGGTCGAACCCGAAACGACGATCACCATGTTCTCAATGCTGACCGTCTCATCAGAACCATCGATTTGCTTTCCAAGCGAATCCACGAACGGTTTCCCAACTCGGGGCTGTTCCACGTTTGCCGGCGGCTTCACGAGATTGCCTCTCACGCCAGCGAACGCTCTGCGACCATTCGTCAGCCGCTATGGTCGGTTCGGTTGTTCGCGGCACTCGCCGTTTTGTTCATTTTGGCGGCCTCGGCAGTACCGTTGGCGCTGTTGGACTATCGGGCCGAACTCAAGGCCGAGAGTTTCGTTCAAGTGCTTGATTCATCGATCAACGTGATCCTGATCATTGGCGCGGCGATTCTGTTTCTGTCGACGTTGGAGTCGAGGTTCAAACGACGCCGGGCGTTGAGCGCGATCCATGAGCTGCGTTCGATCGCGCACATCATTGACATGCATCAGTTGACGAAGGATCCCGAGCGGCTTGCGCGGAGCGGTCAGCAAACGGCTTCCTCACCCAAGTTGAAGATGACGCCCTTTGAATTGGGGCGTTACCTCGACTACTGTACCGAGATGCTCTCGTTAACGGCGAAGCTCGCCACGCTCTATGTTCAGCATTTTGACGACGCGGTGGCCGTTGCTTCGTCCAATGAGATCGAGCAACTGACGACCGGATTGTCGCGAAAAATATGGCAGAAGATCATGATTCTGCGGGACACGGATTTTGAAAAAGAGGAACCGAGTCCGAGTGTCGGCGCAGACCGGCCAGCTCTCTATGAGAGCCCGACGCAACTTGATGAGAGTGGAGCGTAGGTGTCGCCCGCCGGCCTTGGTTGATGGTCGAGTGTCGATCGGTGGCTGACGCCACCGGCAGTTCGTGTTTCGGCCTCCGGCCTGATGCGAGGGGACCTGGCTCGTGGCGGGCGGTGCCCCTCGCCACCGCCCAACACTTACTCCGCGAGCTCTTCGAGCATCGCTTGGCGGTGTGCGATGGCTTCGCGTTTGAGGCGAAACGTCTTAAAACGCTGTTTGCCATCTTCTTGCCATGTCGCGACCCAGCGTCCATAGACGTTTTTGCTCACACCGGTGGTTCCTGAAGTGTTGTTGGTCGCCTTGCTGCGAGGCCCTTTGCGCCATTGTCGGGGGCCGATCTCTTTCAGCAGTTGGTCGCGATACTTGACCGCGTCGGCCATCGACTTGCGAATACCGCCGTCGGAGAATCGGAAGTACTTCGAATACTCGGTGCCATCACGCACGACACGGACGGTCCAGCCATCATCGCCGCGACTGATGTTGGTGAGTTTCTTGGGCATGCTAAGAGATGATTGATTAGAGTGCGGGTACCACGTGCGGCGACAAAAGCAACGCTCGATTGCACCGAGCGACGCTATTCCAACGGCAAGCGGCTACCGGCAAGTAACCAAATCGCGTGGAATATCCGGTCGTACGTTTTTGCACGGCCGAGTTTCTATGCGATGATTTCGTCAATGACTTTACCGCCGAATTGGCTGAGTTGCTTGAAGCGACCGGCATGATAATAGGTGAGCTTATTGTCATCGAGACCGAGCAGTCGCAGCAGTGTGACGTGTAAGTCACGAACATGCCGGACGTTCTCGACAGCCTCGGTTCCGGTTTCGTCGGTGGCACCGATCACGTGTCCGGCCTTCACGCCCCCTCCGGCGAACCAGATGGTCATGGCGTTTGGATTGTGGTCCCGGCCATAGGCTTTGCCGCCGCCGCGAATTCCGTTGTCGGGTGAACGACCGAACTCCCCGCACCAGACGATCAGTGTCGTATCCAGCAGGCCGCGATCCTTGAGGTCGGCGATCAACGCCGCGATCGGTTGATCAACGCCGCCGACGAGGTTCGCATGGGCACGTTCGATGTAGTCATGGCTGTCCCAAGACCCGTGATAGAGTTGCACAAATCGAACGCCGTTTTCGACCAACTTGCGCGCCAAAAGACACTTGCGGCCGAACGCATCGGTGCGTTCATCGCCGACGCCATACGCGGAAAGCGTTTGCTGCGTCTCTTTGCCCAAGTCCAACACATCAGGAACTTGCATCTGCATTCGAAACGCCAGTTCATAATTCGCCATTCGAGCCGACAAATCCGCGTGCTCGGGATGCTTTGACGCGTTGCGACGATTGAGTTCGGCGATCAGATCCAGCGTGCGTCTTTGATCGATCCGACTTATTCCCGGAGGTGGGTTCAAGTCCAGGATCGGAGAGCCGCTGGGACGCAACGGCGTGCCTTGGAAGTGCGCGGGCAAATAGCCGTTGCTCCAGTTCGCCGAGCCCCCCTGAGGGTAGGAAACCGCAGGCAACACAACAAATCCGGGTAAGTCTTGGTTGACCGATCCGAGGCCGTAGGTGACCCATGCACCGATTCCGGGATCGCCGCCGAATCGGTTGCCGCAATTCATTTGGTACATGGCGGTGGGATGATTGACGCTATCGACTTGGCACCCCCGGAAAAAGCACAACTCGTCGGCCACTCCGGCGAGATGCTCCCAGTTGTCAGCCATGTCCATTCCGGACTCGCCCGCCTTGAGGAATTTGAAAGGGCTTTGCACGTAATACCGTTTGCCACTTTCCATGGCGGACTTTTCTTTGCCAGCCCTTTGGAATTCCTTCAAATGCAACTCGTTGAGTTTCGGTTTGGGGTCGAACGTGTCGATGTGTGAGGGGCCGCCCTCCATCATCAGAAAGATGCAACGTTCCGCTCGGGCGGCGACTTGTTGAGGTTTGGGTGACAGTGGGCCGTCGCTTTTCGGATCCTCCGCATCGAGTTCGCTCGCCATCATGGCCGTGAAGGCGACGCTTCCGAGCGATGCGCCAAGGCCGTAGAGGAAGTCGCGACGACTCGATTGAACCACTGATTTAGATGAGTTCATTGAAACACGGTCTCCAGAATCGTTTCAAGTTGTTGGATCGTTGCGGCGAAGGACTCGTCATGGATCACGTTTCGTGTTTCAAGCAGTCCCGGTTCAGAAAGTTTGAATCGGTCGTCGGATCGATGGTCATAGAGCTCGCGCGCCACGAGATTGCCGTGCATGTCTTTCCATCGAGTGAAACGGAATTGGCTTGTTCTGACACTGTGTCCGGTGACACGCTTATTCTTGGCACGGCGTCGAATCTCGCTGCACGCGTATCCCTTTTGCGGACTTTCCTTGTCTAGCAATCCGGCAAAGCTCTGTCCTTCGAGGTGTTTCGGATGTTCCAGGTCCGCGAGTTCACAGAGCGTTGGGTACAGGTCAAGGAACTCAACAATCTCCAGTGTGCCTTCGCCGGCGCGCGACATCGATGGCTTGGAAATGAGTAGCGGGGCTCGGGTCGAAATTTCGAAGTTGGCATGCTTGTGTCCCCACGAGTCATACTCACCCATTTGGTACCCATGGTCGCCGAGGAAAACGATGACCGTGTTTTCCAGGTGTCCCGACTGATCCAGAGCCGTCATCAGGCGGCCGACGCACGCGTCGACATAACTGATGCAGGCGTAGTAGGCTTGGATGTATCGTCGACGAAAAGCGTCGTCTATCGCATCGGAGGCCGGCATCTTGTGATAGTTGCTGACGAATCCACGATTGATCGTGAAAGGGAATCCACTGAGGGGGATTTGGCGGTGCGTCGGCAACGTCATTGAACCCGCGGCATAAAGATCCCAGTATCGCCTGGGTGCATTAAACGGCAGGTGTGGCCGAAGGTAGCCGACTGCCAGAAAGAACGGTTCGGAGTGGTCGCGGCGAGAGTGAAGGAACTCAACGGCCATTTTTGTGGTTTGACCGTCCTGCATTTGGTCATCCGGGAGATCGCTATCGTCCCACGTTTCGGCGCGCGGCCAGTCATGGGGATGCGAAAACGTCTTGCCCGCCGCTCGTGCCTCCGCGATGAGGCGATTGCGGAGTTTATTCTGTCGAGGACCCCATACCGGCACGGTCGGTAGCCACAAGGGTTCGCTCCAGGACTCGGGGTCGTCCTCACTACCCAACATGGATTCATCGTAGATGTGAAAGATTTTCCCGAAGCCGAGGGCGTGATAGCCGTTTTCCTTAAAATGCTGTGGAAGGGTCACGATGTCCGGAACGACGCTGCGAACTCGTTTGCCGAAACCGAGGAGCCCGGTGGTGTTCGGCCTCAGGCCGCTCAGCATCGAGTTGCGCGACGGACTGCAGACTGCGGACTGGACGTACGCACGGTCGAAACGGAGCGATCGCTCGGCGAGTGTATCCAGGTGGGGCGTGCGAACAGTCTTGTCCCCGTAGCATCCGAGCTGAGGACGTAAGTCATCGGCCATGATCCACAATATGTTGGGTGCGGCGGTGGCCCCATTCATCGCGACCAGTGCGAGCAGCAGACCGCCGAGCCGTCTTAGAAGCGGGGGGCGTCGCAATGCGGAAACGCGTGGTTGAGGTGATCGGTTCACCTGTGTCGCCAACGTCTCAATACAGATAGATGAATTCATTGGAATTGAGGATGGCGAGGCAGACATCGGCGAAGGCACGAGTGTGTTTGTCGACGTCGGCCGGTTGCAGGTCGGGAACAAAGTCTTCGTTTGCGAAGAGTTTCTCGACGAAGCGGAACTGTTCACCGGTGTTTTCCTCCAAAGCGTCTCGCGACACTTCGGTCGGCTGAGGGGGCCATTGGGCCGGCGCATCGGGGAGCGCTGCTTCGACGGCTTGCCAATGCTGCGCGATCAACGAGATCTCATCGTCTGTCGCGGGACGTCCGAAGGCCAACTCAAAGCATCGTGTGATCGCAGACTCATCCGATTCCGTTTCGGAGAGGCAGCGATTCGCCAAGGCAAGCGAGCGCGCGTGAGATCGACTGCTATTCAGTAGTGCGAAAACTTGGGGTGTGACGTTGGAGGCATCTCTTTGTTCGCATGAGAAATCGGGCACCGGGGTGTTGAAGACCTCCTGCATTGGGTCGGCCAGGCCGCGCAATCGCAGCGCATAGAGGCTGCGACGATGGCGATCTTTCGGCGATTGGTTCGGAACCCAGGCGGGCGCGAACGAGCCCATGACTTGGCGTGGTTGGAGCGCGACTTCGAGGTTGATTTCGGGCCGGCACGGGATGCCGCCGACCATCGGATTGAGTTCTCCGGAAATCGCCAGCGCGGTGTCACGAAGCTCCTCCGCGGTGAGTCTTCGCGGCGAGAATGCGG
>JBCBLJ010000517.1:0-6113 GCA_038520195.1 Planctomycetota bacterium | reverse complement strand
GGGGTGCCTATCGCGAGTGGCATTTCCGCCCCAAGACGACAAAGGCCGTCCGCATCCGCTTTAAGATGCCCAACGTCACGATCGACGAGTTGGAGCTATTTGGGCCCGCCGGTCAAAGCACCAATTTCGCGCTCGCCCGCAAAGGCGCGCAGATTTCCTCCAACGCCGATAGCGGCGTCGACAACCGCAATCCGATCGACCGGATTAGTGACGGCGAATACGGCACGATGACATGGCGAGCATCCTTCCCCAAGGACGGTGAAGAACGTGCTTGGGTGCGAATCGAGTTCGCTGTACCGCAGGAGATCGCGAGACTGCGACTGAGCAGCAACCGAGAGTACTTTTACGACACCGACTATCTCGACAAGAAGCCCTGGCTGCCGCGTTATGAATTCGATCTGGATATTCTTGGTGAAGACGGACAATGGCAACCATGGATCGGTACATGGCAGCTGAACAAGAATCTCAATGAGCTGAATCCCGAACGTCCGGGCATACTCGCCGCCGTTCAGCGGTCGGTCGCAAAACTCGCCGAAGAGGGGCCTCGTCCGAGTTTTGTGGGCCGTTTTGTCCCGGTCGTCGCGACGCACGTTCTGATGCGTGGCAGCCCCGAAAGTCCGCGCGATGAAGTCGTCCCCGCCGGACCTGAATTACTCGGAGGAGAGCTCGGCCTGGATTCCGACGCCTCCGGTTCCGCGCGTCGAGCCGAGTTCGCCTCATGGATCACGTCCCCGGAGAACCCGCTGACGGCGCGTGTGATGGTCAACCGAATTTGGCACCACGTTTTTGGCCGTGGCATCGTTGCCACGACCAGCGATTTCGGGAAGGCCGGCGCGCCGCCCTCACATCCCGAGTTGCTGGACTGGTTGGCAGCCGAGTTCGTCGAACCGACGCACGCTCCGGGTACGAAACCATGGTCTATGAAGTCCATGATTCGAATGCTCGTACTCTCCAAAGCGTTCCGGCAAGACAGTACGCCACGCACCGACGGACTGACGATGGATGCCGGATCGGAGCTGTTGTGGCGGTTCCCTCCCAAGCGGGTCGAAGCCGAGGTGATCCGGGATTCAATCCTTCTCGCTTCGGGTGATCTGAATCCCGAAGTCGGCGGTCGCAGCTATCGGATCCACAATGAGAAGAAGACATATGCCCAATGGGAAGTGCTTGACAATCACGGACCGGAGACTTGGCGGCGCATGCTGTACCAGGAACGAATGAGACGTGTCGACGACCGCATGTTTACCGCGTTCGACTTTCCCGATTGTGGACAAGTGCGGGCGAAGCGTCCGGTCTCGACAACTCCCCTGCAGGCGCTCAACCTGATGAACAGCCGATTCGTGATGGAGCAAGCCTCGCGAATCGCCAAGCGGGCTCAACGTGAAACGAGCGACGATCAGGCAGTTCAGCGTTGCTTTGAGTTGATCCTTGGAAGGCAACCGGACGACGATGAAAGGGACGCGTGCGCCGAACTCGCCAACGAGGACCTCGCACTCATTTGCCGAGCGTTGATCAATTCCAACGAGTTCGCGTTCCTCCCCTAGCCGTTCGCGGTCACTTTTATGGTGGTCACGAGGAAGTGCAGACGGATCTTTGGGAGATCGCTTTACGTCACCACGGGCAATCGAGCCATCCCGACTCGGCGAATGAACAACCGTGAGAAACCAAGAACATGCCGCAGCGAATTGGAGAACGGCAAACTCCACGGACATGACGTTGAAGCGTCGCGTCATCTTCTGGTTGCCCGCCGCTTTGCTCACGCTCGCGATGATCGTACAGGCGACCGTCTGGAGTCCTCCGCCGGAGCTTCGGTGGGACGGCACTCTCCGCGAGTGGCCGTTTCCCTGGATGGCTTGCTGTCGTTCCATCTCGAGCTTCCTTGCGGTACTGGTTCCCTATCTCGCCGCGTGGGCCTGCTTCCTGATCGCGGCATTGGATCAAAGTCGCGCTTGGTCGATCGCAAACCTAACCGGATTGGTTGGTTTTCAACTCAGTGTTTTTTGCATCCTTTGGCTTCGTTACTTCGCTTGAGGTCAGCATGTTCGACACACTGAAGCGACTGATCGCGGGACCCGATCCACTGCTCAAAGCAATTGACAGTGGCGACCGGGGACGAGTCCGGTATATCCTCGCTCGGCGCCGTCTTTCCGTCGTGGGCGAACCCAATTCGGAAGGACTGGACCCCGATCTGGCAACAGAAGAACAGATGTTGGAACAAGTCGAACGAGACGTCGCGGCGATGAATTCGATGTCGGACATCGTTCCGAAGTCGATTCAGCGAGACGGCCAGCTGCTTTTCCTCGCATTCACTCACCCGCGATATCTGGAATCGTACTGCGTCAACGAGGTTCAGAAGCTCGATCGAGTCGTGGGTGTCCCCGCCTACGAAATCGGTGGCGCCGTGCTCGTGGAGCAACTCGGGGCGGGAGCATCGATTGTCTTCAATGTCGACTCACGCGATGAACGGATCCTCGCAACGGACGATTTGTTCGCGAAGCAATCGGACTGAGAAACGCTATCCGTCCGCCGACGTCGTGAGCGCGAAAGACGTTTCTGTTTGCCAGACTGGTTCGAGCAGCCACTGAACAACTGCGAGCATGTGTCACTGAGCGACGACAAGCTCGCACTGCACCTGGGTCTCACTGGGTGGAAGGCACTTCGTTGCGTCACAGGCTTGGGACGCGATGGTGAGCTTGAAAGGCACTCTCGAATCTGCCCGAACGCGATCGGCGAGCTTGAGACGGAGGACGAATGAGACTTCGCCTTCAAGGACGTCGAGCTCTTGGTTAAACACGGTATCGACCAGGCGTTTGGATTCCGGCTTCGCGAGGCTCACCAATTCGATCGCTTGATTCTTTTGAAGGGTCAACGTGGTGGGCGAACCGAATTTGGTCTTCGCGGCATACAGATGGTAGCCTGTCTTGATGTTGAGGCGGACCGTCGCTTCGAAGACTTGGCCGGCCGTCACCTTTTCAGCTGGGAGGATGACAGCGCCCTTGATTCCAGGTGCGACGAACTTAAAACCCCCTTCGGTTGACGAGGCGGATTCGCGTTCGAGCTGAGTGGCGGCGGCCACCAACAGTTGGTCCGATTGACCGGCGGACTGCCACAAAAAACCACTCAGACCGTCGAGGGTGCCCCGAGCCGCGTCGGCGTACTCGTCGTTTGCTTCCGTCGAGTCGAGGGCGAACAACACTCTTGCGAGCACTCCGTTCCCCGAGGGCAGGTTGCCTCCGCCGGCAAGGTTCTTCGAACGGATCACGAACTCTTCGCCCGCGTCGTTGGGTGTGGCGGTGAAGTAAAATCCTCCGCCGTCGGTGTCTTGGAATTGAGCAAGTGCGCTGGTGGTGAGAAGCTTGGATGTGTCGAGATAGGTTTGCTTTCCGGTGGCAAGATGAAGCTCAAGGAATGCTGCGGCGCAAAAGGCATAGTCGTTCAGGTAGCCGCTTAATTTCGCCGTGCCTGCGCGGTAGGTGCGTTTGAGTTCACCATCGGTCAACATCTTTTCGATCAGAAACTCGCCCGCTCGCTCGGCGGCTCGCACGTACCGTTCCTCTTTGAGGTGGCGACCGGCGTAGGCGAGGCCTTCGATCATCAGGCCGTTCCATGCCGCAAGTACCTTATCATCCAGGTGCGGGTATTCTCGTTTGGCACGGACGTCGCGCAACTTGCCACGCATGACATCCAGTGATGCCCAATCGCTCTTGGAGATCGCTGCGGCGAGATGCAAAACGTTGTTGGGCGATGGGTGCCCGGTCGCTTCTTCCTTGAAGTTCCCCTCCGGCTTGATTCCGTAAACGTCGCAAAAGCGTTTTCCGTCTGTTTCACCGAGGACCTTCAAGACCTCCGTGTAAGCCCAGACATAGAACTTGCCTTCTTCGGCATCACTCTCCGAATCCACGGCGGAGTAAAAGCCGCCTTCGGGCGACGTCATCTCTCGGTTGACCCATTGGTAGATGCCCTCGATCGTTTGAAGGTGCGCCTCGTTGCCACTGAGGAGATAACCGTCGGTGTAGGCCTTCATGAGTTGCCCGTTGTCGTAGAGCATCTTTTCGAAATGTGGCAGCAACCATCGCTCATCGGTCGAATAGCGGTGGAACCCACCGCCGAGATGATCGTAGACGCCTCCACGAGCCATTTGGACGAGTGTCTTCTCGATCATCTCCTTGACGTGAGAGTCGTCGCCGCGCCGGGCTTGGTCGATCAATACCTCCAAGGTCGCGTGTGGCGGGAATTTGGGCTTAGAGCCGAAACCGCCGTGCGTTGCGTCGAATCGATCGGCCGACGCCTGAATTGCCGCGTCGATCAGACCCTGGGCGATCGGGCGG
Organism: Planctomycetota bacterium; assembly: GCA_038520195.1. GTDB lineage: Bacteria > Planctomycetota > Planctomycetia > Pirellulales > Pirellulaceae > Stieleria. The sequence goes on along the minus strand of JBCBLJ010000517.1, from coordinate 1,788 downwards.
GGCTCCACCTTGGCGTTGCCCGCGCTTTTGATCGCGGCCGTGACGTTGTCAGCTTGCGTCTCGATTTCTGCTTGGCGGTTCTTCCAAACACCGGACAGATAGAGAAGCGCCTTTTTGAATTGCTCGCGCGGAAAATACGTTCCGGCCATCCAGGGGCGACCGTCCGGAGTGAGCCACACGGAATTGGGCCAACCGCCGCGACCGGTCAACAACTGCGTTGCCATCATGTACTGCTGGTCGACCTCGGGCCGCTCTTCGCGATCGACTTTGATACACACGTAGTGTTCGTTCAGGATCTCAGCGACGTCTTCTTTCTCGAACGACTCGCGTTCCATCACATGGCACCAGTAGCACGTCGAGTAACCTACCGACACGAAGATCGGTTTGTTCTCGGCCTTTGCCTTTTTGAGTGCCGCTGCGCCCCACGGAAGCCAGTTAACTGGATTGTGGGCGTGTTGAAGTAAGTACGGGCTGGTTTCTTTGATCAGTGCGTTCGTGTGCCGATGCACGGTGGATTCTTCCTGGCGCGGTTTTGACGGACCAGCTTGCTGACCGAAGCAGAGTTGGCCGAACAGTAGCAGGAATGCCAGCGGGGTCTTCCAGGCCATGAGTTTGATTTGGGCCATGAGACTGAATTCGAGGCTTGAGACAGAACAAAGCCGCTTGGAGGCGGGCTTCAAGATGGAATGCTACGAACCCTCGGGGGCCGAACCGGACTCGGCTTGTTTCGCCTCGAACTCCGCGAGTTGCCGCAGCATGGGTGGCGAGTGAGGCATCAGCGCGACGGCTTCTCGCTGTGTCTCAATGGCTTCATCGACGCGGTCAAGCGAATAGTAGCAGCGGGCGCAGGTATCCAAACGCGCCGATTGCTCGTCCGGGTGAGCGTCATCGGTCAATTCAAGTGACCGCAAACTGGACTTCAGGGCGTCTTCAAAGTCGCCCTCCGTATTGGAGACAAGCCACGCATACTGATTGAGTTCCTCGGCTAGGAAGCGTCCGTCTCGCGAACGTTTGAACTCGACTTCGTATTGACCGATTTTTCGTTTCCGTCGCGACACGTCCTGGGCGATCTGATTGCTAACGTAACGTCCCCACTCCGAGTCCGCGGGGTCTTTGACGTGAAACATCTTGATCAGAATATCGATGTTTCGCGGGTCTTCGCGGTAGGACAACTTGAGCAATCGCTTCGCTTCGGAAAACTCGCCTTCCGAATCCAACGCGACGATCCCCTGTGCGTAGTGAAACGAGCTAAGTAGACGATTGACGAAAATCTGATTGCGGAGCAAACGCTGCGAGTACTGGGCGTCTTTCTCCATTCGGTCCACGATCGGCGAGAGCACCTCAACGACTTGGTCGAACAAAAGTCGCTCGGCCAGCGAGAATGACATCTCGTTACGTGCTCGGACGCCCGTCATTGACTCGATGCCGCAGTACTCCATGACTTGGCGAAGTTCGCGGTCGTACCATTCATAGCAGCCGCGTTGGTAAAGTTGCCTTCCGACTTCGAGGTGTGCTTCGCCGATCTCGATGGTTTGCCGATCGACCGTTTGTTCTTCGCCGTCACCAGCGTCTTCTTGTTTCGGTGGAAACGGGTTCAATCCGAAAGCGTGTTGAGCCCGCTGCTCCGCCTGGTCCGATTGGCCGGTTTCGGCGAATGCCTGTGCGACGGAATACGAGAGTCCAGCGTTGCGTCCGAAGGGGTGCAGGTTCCGCTTATAGAGCGCAATGACGACGGGATACAGACCACCCTGAATCGCCCAGCGGCAGTGGTCGGCAAGATCGCTGGTG
>JBCBLJ010000447.1:0-6872 GCA_038520195.1 Planctomycetota bacterium | reverse complement strand
CGACGACCGCGACATCGCCCAAGTCTTCGTGATTGCGATCGAGCAGATCCTCGATCATCGCAGCGCTCGAGCGGACTTCATCGACAGCGCCGACTTGGAGCGTGATCTGGTTCAGCTCCATGATTTCAATTTGGAATTGACCGCTCCGCCGGGTGACGATCGTGTCTCCGATCCGTTTGCGGATCGTCTGCATCGGGACATAAATGTCCGACGAGAAGTCTTGAGAGTCCAGCGAGCCTCCGATTGCGGCGGATGGGTTTCGTGGCTCGAGGACGCCGACGATTTTGTAGTAGTCCTTGCTCTCAGGAATGTAGAGCCGCTTGCCAAGTGGTTCCTCGTATGGAAACAGGCGTTCCGCGACACCCGCGGAAACGACACAAACGGTGTCACTGCGGACGCCATCGGCGTCGGTCAGGAACCGTCCACCACGATTACGAATCACCAGGCTGTTCACATCGGCGTACCCAGGTGTGCAGCCGACGAGGCGACCATCGACGACTCGATCGCGGTAGGTGAACTGTCGGCGGATCTCACGGATCGGGATCGCCGTCTTGACCGTCGGGACGGTGGCAAGGATCAGATCGAGGTCTTGGCGCAACAGACCATAATTGACAGCGCGGCCTTGTCCCGACAGTTTCTCTTCCGGTGGTTTTTGACTCCGGACGATGATCGTGTTCGCACCCAACGACTCAATCTGTTTTTGCACCTGATCACTGGCACCCTGGCTGATCGCGGTCAGGACGATGACCGCCCAAACACCGATCAAGATGCCCAACATCGTCAATCCGCTTCGCAGCGGGTGCAGAGCAAGACTCTTGATCCCAAGGTTGAGAGTTCGCAGCCAAAGCATGTTAGCGGTCACCCTCGCGGAGTAGTTGCTCGACGTTTCGCCGTTGCTGGTTTCGCGCCGCGGCCCGCTCGTTCGGATCGTTTAGCTCATCGGTGTGCAGCTTGCCATCTTTCAAACGAACCACACGTTTGGCGCGAGCGGCGACATCGTCTTCGTGCGTCACCAAAATGATGGTCCGGCCTTCTTCGTTCAGTTCCTCAAAGATGGAAAGGATCTCTTCGGTGGTGACGGAGTCGAGGTTCCCGGTCGGCTCGTCGGCGAGCACAAAATAGGGGTCGTTGACGAGGGATCGCGCGATCGCAACCCGCTGTTGCTGACCGCCGGAAAGCTGAGTCGGACGGTGATCGAGCCGATCCCCCAGCCCGACGCGCTGTGCCAATTCGATGCTCCGTTGTTGCTGCTTAGCGCCGATGTTCCCCTGGTAGTACAGCGGTACCTGAATGTTTTCAACGACCGTCAACTGTTGGATCAGATTATAGGACTGAAAGACAAAACCAATCCGCTGCGAACGAATCTCGGCGAGTTCGTCGTCGGTCATCGAGGCGATATCGTCTTCGCCCAGAAGCAATGATCCGCTGGTCGGCTTATCGAGGCAGCCGAGCAGGTTTAGCAGCGTACTCTTGCCGCTACCTGACGGCCCCATGATCGCGACGTAGTCCCCCTCAGGGACGTCGAACGAGACACCACGCAGTGCTTTGACGGTCTCGCTCTTGAGCACATAGTGTTTCTGTAAATCACGGATGGAGGTCGCGAGGCGCTTCGGTTCGGTTGCCAAACCTCCAACCTGATTTGCTTCGGCCGAGCGGTAGGCATCGGTCAACGACATGCTCAGCCTCCCATCATCTTCTTCATGGCCTTGAGCAACTCGTCGCGAGTCACGTTGCCGTCCCCGTCGGAGTCATAATCCTTGGCTCGATCCTGCATGCGTTGGTCGGCGTTGCTCATTTCCTCGGCCGAGATCACGCCGTCGCTATCGGTGTCAGCACGCTCCATGATTCGGTCCGTGATCGCGGCTGGGTCGGGGCGACCTCCTCCGCCGAAACCACCGCCACCGCCGCCAGGACGTCCTCCTCCTCCTCCGCCAAAGCCGCCGCCACCACCGGGTCGTCCTCCGCCACCAAAGCCGTTCGGCCCGCCGCGAGCCCCTTCACCGCCACCGGCGCTCGGGTCAACCGGTTTCGCGTTCGGATCGACTTCGGCGATCTCGCGCATCTCGCTGTTGTCGTCACCGGTGATCTCAGGCAGGTCCAAGAGATTGAGGTGCTCTCGCAGGTTGAGCACGACTTCATCGCCATCGGCGATGCCTTCGGAGATCGTTGCCATCGTGTCATTGGTCGCCCCGATTGTTACCTCCGACGTGGCGAACTCTTGCGGGCTCTTTTTGATCAGCGCGTACATCTTGCTGCCGTGTTCGTACAAACCCTGGATGGGCATCTGCAGTGCATCATCCAGCTGTTCGACGAAGATCTGAACCTCGGCGGTCATCCCCGTTCGGATGCTCGGCGGGGGCGACAGGATATCGACGAAGACGGCATACTCTTTGATGTTTGAGCTGAAGAAGCTTCCTGGTTCGGCGTAGCGATTCACCTTCGTGACGCGACCCTTCAAGGCAAGCCCCGGGATGGCATCGACGGAAAGCTTCACCGCCATCCCCTCACGGATCAGCGTGATCCGCGACTCATTGATCTTGCATTTCACCTGCATTTTTGCGGGATCGGGCAGGCGAATCAGTGTTTGACGCTCACGCACGGTGGCCCCCGCCTCGACCACGAATTCGGCATTGCCGCCGCGGCTGCTGTATCGGTTCGCGTGAACGACAACACCATCGGCCGGGGCATACATGACACAGTTATCGATTTGTTGTTTCGTGTCATCCAACTGCGTCTTCTCTTCGAGAAGTTCGCTTTCGTAGGCTTTCAGCTGGGCCTGTGCGGATTCGATGTCACTGTCGAACTGCACCAACATTTTCTTGCGAGTGAGATTCTGCAGCACCTTCAGCTTGCCGTCGGCGGCTTCGAGTTGGTTGCGGGCGTTGGCGACGGCGAAACGATCCGCGTCCAGCTGAAGCGATTTGACCAGTCCTTTCGCGACCAGGCGTTCGCTACTCTGAAGCGCGAGCTGTGCTTTGCGCAACTCCTGTTCGGCGATGGCTTTCTCGCTGAGGATGGCACGCTCTTCGGTTTTGAAAACGCCTTCGAGGTACTCCTCACGGGCAATCTTGGCTTGTTCCACGGCAGCCTTCGCGGTTGTGACGTTGGCTTCGGCCGCGATCACGCGAATCTTGTCCTCATTGAGCGTTTGCTCCATCTGCGACGAGTCGAGTTCAACGAGCTTGTCGCCCTTCTTGACCGGCGTCCCCTCGTCGACGACCCAAAGAATCGAAATCCCGCTCGAACCCCGTGATTTCACCTCACAATCGACTTCGATGTTGCTGCTGCTATCGATTTCACCCTGCTCAAGCACGATGTGGTCAAACGCGCCGCGGTTGACCGTTTGCGTGATCAGCTCACCTGTATCCAACCCGTCGCCTCGATCAAAGAAAAAGGCATAGCCGATCGCGCCGAGAACCCCGACGACCAATAGGCAAGTAACCAGGGCGCCAAGGGCACCCCCGCGACGACGACGGGCGGGGAGTCGAGGGATTTCCACGAGATTCATGTTCGCAACGTGTGGGAAGCGGGCGAAAGGCGGGGTGGTGGGCAACGGATTGAACCCGAAATGGGCTCCGGGAGTTCCGCAGAATCCCGCCGGAAGGTGGGACTGGTTATCTTACTCGACAGACAACGCCGACTCACAGGGAAACTCCGGCATTCAACGCCGCAAGTTCCAATCGTCCCGGCTGTAACGCGTCTCGACCAGCCGATTCGCAAATGACAACACCGAATCGGGGGCGCGATCGGCACGGGCCTCAAAGACTAACGCAAGGTCATTCGTCAGTTGTTCCCCGTCCAGCGGGGCATTGGTGATGAATTCGCCGTGTCCGCGGCCCGCACGATAGTCCGGCTGCCGCGGGGCGTCGGCGAGACAGCCTGCGACGAGTTCAAGCTTCGCGGTGTGCAGAATTGTGCCGTGATAGAGAACATGGCTGCGGGTCAGCCGGAGTGCATTGCCCGAAAATTTTCGGCCCTTGAGCGTGAGGTCACAGATTCCGTCAAGTCGTGCCGACGGCTGCTGGTTGCGGACCGCCGCCAGGACCCGTTCCATGACAAAGCGATGCGCCCCATCGATTTTGGCGACCGCGGGATGATCGTTCATCGAAAGCACAACGCTGTACATCAGGCAGCCCGGCCCCCCAACGATGGAAGCCCCTCCGCTGCAACGGCGGTAAATCGAGATGTCATGCGTTCGACAGAACTCGCCGTCGACTTCCTCACTCACCTTGGATGAACGGCCCAGGACAACCACGGGCCGCACAAACGACCAAACACGCAAGGTCGGCCCAATTATCCCGTCCTCGGCGGCCAGCAGGCACGCTTCGTCCATCGCCAATTGCAGAGCTGCCGAATCCAGCTCGGGATCGATGTGTTTCAAGCCGCCCTCAACGAATCCAATAGCGGCATACGTATCACGCGAGTCGCGGCGACCAGCCCGGCCAGCAAACCGAACAACACGATGCCGGCCACCAAGTAAAGCGGCTCGGCGATCGGCGGCGTCGTGCCCGTCGAAATCGCGTAGGGCAACACCGCGATTACGGCACAGACGACTCCACATCCGATTCCGATCAACAACAACGATGCGGTTTCACCCAACACCAAGGCGGCCAAGCGACCGGGCGTAAAGCCGACGGCCCGCATCACCGCCAACTCGCTCCGCCGCTCGAGCACGTTCCGGAGTTGCGCGATCGCGAGACCGATCGTCCCAAGCAGCAACCCCAGTCCGCCCAGGCTTTGAAAGGTCCGCAGGTAAGTGTTTTGCACCGCCATCATCCCGCTCAGAACTTCTCGCGCGTCAGAGGCATCCAGCCCGATGTCGCCCAGACGCGTTTCTAAAGCACCCGCGACGGCTTCGCTTTGTTCGTCCTTGGTACGCACCAGCAAAAACCGGTAACCACTGATGTCCGGAAAGTGGGTTTGAAAGTTCGACTCACCGATCATCAGCCGACCCTGCAACAGTGAATTCTCCAACAAGCCCACGACTTCAAAATGCAGCGTCTGGTTGTCATAGGTAAACGACTTGCGTTCGCCGACACCCAAGTACATTTGAAGGCTCCACATCGCTGTATTCTGATCAAGGATCATCGGAATGGGGTCGTCTTCGGTGCCAGCGGCGCTTGGTGCTAACAAGTCCCAAGCATTCTCGTTGTCAGTCGTCGTCCCGGCGGCATAGAAGTGAAACCCCTCGAGGTCGGCCGAAGATCGCGAGGGAATGCCCAGCACTGTTGGTTCGCTTGCGCGGTAAAGGTTGTTGCAACTAGCATCTTGGCCGGCTCGCACACGGCAGGTCACGAACGTGCTGCCAGAGACCTGGGCGGCGTCGGTACCCAATAACCCCAGCTGCACTTTCTCATCGGCGAGGTCCTCGAAGAGTGGTTGGGCGGAATCGGCAACCAGATCAAAGCCGCCGGTGCCTTCGTCGGTGGGTTGTAAGCGGAACGCCGCGATCGCGACGATGAGAAAGGATGCCGTTGCCATCAACCCGATTGTCAACGTGCTACGAAGGGGCGAGCGCGAGGCATTGCTACGCGCCAGTTCGAGGAGCGACCCGACCGACAGTTCGGAATCCTGTTTGTGATGGACGGATCGGCGCAGCACGTCATATACGAAAATCAAAATTGCGACCAGCAACAACATACCGCCTCCGACGAAGCCGCCCGCCGCCGTCTGGCCGCCCGACATCGAGCCGGCGATCGCGGCACCGAGCGCGGCGACAAACACGGCCATCGCGACGTAGCGAAGACGGTTTGAACGCGGGCCGTTGTCCGCGGCGATTTGGTCCGAGTCGTCGCTTCCCCGCAGTAGCGAGATCGCCTGGTTCTTGAGCAGCGATCGCAATGTCCACCAGACTGCAAGCATCCCCATCAACAGGCCCGCCAGCGCGCCCCCAAGGACGCTGATGGGCGAGGCGTGAAAGGTCAAGAACGGGACGGTCACCGCACCCACCCAAAACGTGCGTAGTGCCGCGAGCACGAATACCGCATAGCCGATCCCCCCGGCGATCCCGAGCAACGCGCCGACAACGGCAATCAACGCACCTTCGGAGAGAAAGAGCTTTGAAACTTGGCCGCGTTCCCAACCGATCGCCATCAACGTGCCCAACTCGCGACTCCGCGATGCCAACCCGAGCCGAAACAGCATCGCGATCAACATGACCGCCGCGAAGATCACAAAGAAGCTGAGTGACAAGAAGAGCCCATCGAAGGGTGTGGTCCCCGCCGAAGCGGCCAGTTGCGATTCGCGAATGGAGCGAATATGCCACCCCAGCTCCGGCAGCACCGGCTGGGCGGCATCGGTCAGTTTTGCTTTGAGCTCCTCGATACTACCGACGGCCGAGGGATCGATTCGAAAACCGGTCACGCTGCCGAATCGGCTACCGAATAAGCGTTGCCCGGTTTCCAGCGGGAGGAACGCTTTGGGTGTGAGTCGATGGTTGTGAACATACCGATCGTCGTCGCTGGAAACGTCGCGCGTCATTTCAAACGGAACGTCCCAGTCGTCGATCGAGTCCTTGTCGGTGACGCCCGGCACCGTCGGCGTCAGCTCTGGACAGTTGTAGACTGTCGGTGGCTTATCGAAGACGGCGTCACGCGAGCGATAGTACCTGCGAATAGGCTCGGTCAACGGCACAATGTCGGTGACGATCGCGTCAAACGTCCGCTCGATCTCGTCCCCGTCTTTGACTTCGGGTTCGAAAAAGGCGACCCGGAGGGGAGTGCCGAGGGTGGCTTGCAAACGTTCGGCCGTCCACTGGTTGATGACCAGCGGGATTCGATCGCCAATGTCACCCTCGGCACTCCCCTCCGGGTCGCCTTTTTCGAACCCGAAGTCAAAGACGGGGACGAGATCGAGCGGACGTTTGACGCGAT
>JBCBLJ010000968.1:0-2840 GCA_038520195.1 Planctomycetota bacterium | reverse complement strand
GTGATCACCGGCGATGGTGACGCGTTGTCGATCGGCGGCAATCACTTCATGCACGTCCTGCGACGCAACTTGGACATCAATATTGTTCTGTTCAACAACCGCATCTACGGTTTGACGAAAGGCCAATACAGTCCGACCAGCGTTGAGGGGCAGGTCACCAAAAGTACGCCGATGGGATCCATCGATCACCCGGTCAGCCCGCTCTCCGTCGCGCTCGCCGCCGAAGCCACCTTCGTCGCTCGAAGCATGGATGCCCACGTCAAGCACCTCGGCGAAGTGTTGACACGCGCGGCCAACCATAAGGGGACGTCGTTGGTCGAGGTCTATCAGAATTGCAATGTGTTCAACGATGGCGCGATGGCGTACGCCCAGGAAAAGAAGCAGCGTGCCGCCAACATTGTCGAGTTGGAGCACGGTAAACCTCTCGTCTTCGGTCATGACAAGGAAAAGGGCATCCGACTCGTCGGCAACGGGCTCGAAGTGGTTGCGCGAGCGGACGTGCCTGACGACGATTTGCTCATTCACGATGAGAAGGCGGTCAATCCATCAATCCAAATGATGCTGGCCAGGATGAAGTATCCCGAGATGCCGGAACCTTTCGGTGTATTCCGAGACGTCGACGGAATCGAAACGTACGACGACCAAATCAACCAACAAGTCACGGTCGCCAGAGAAAAATTTGGCGAAGGGGATCTCGAAACCCTCTTCCATAAAGGCGACACCTGGACTGTCCAGTAGGTGTGTGGCCGCCCGAGTGCCGGCCGCTTTGTCGACCGGCGACACGCGGTTCAAACACCGTCCCCGGCTTTGAAGAAGTGTCTCACAGGGAGGAATACACATGGCACGCGGCAAAACCTACTCGGATGCGACCAAGGCATTCGGCGACACACCGATGATTCACATCAATCGTCTGGCGCCAGAAGGCGGCGCGACGATCTTCGCCAAGTGCGAGTTCTTTCAGCCACTCAACAGTGTGAAGGATCGTATCGGCGTCGCCATGATCGAAGCCGCCGAACGCGACGGCAAGCTGAATCCGGAAACACACGTCGTCGAACCGACCAGCGGTAACACCGGCATCGCTCTTGCGTTCGTTTGCGCCGCGAAGGGCTACAAGCTCACGCTGACGATGCCGGAATCGATGTCCGTCGAGCGTCGAGCATTGCTCCGAGCGATGGGCGCGAACTTGGTGCTGACACCCGCCGGCGACGGGATGAAGGGGGCGATCAATCGCGCGGCCGAGTTGGTCGACGAGAGCGAGAACACGTTCATGCCTCAGCAATTCGAGAACCCCGCCAACCCGGCGATTCACGAGTCAACGACGGGGCCTGAGATATGGGAAGACAGCGAAAAGAACATCGATGCGATCGTCGCCGGCGTCGGCACCGGCGGAACGATCACCGGTGTGACGCGGTTCTTGAAAAAGCAAAACCCCGACTTCAAAGCGTTCGCCGTTGAACCGGTTCATTCACCGGTGATCAGTGGTGGGTCGCCAGGGAAGCATCGCATCCAGGGAATCGGCGCCGGGTTCGTCCCGAAGAACCTCGATACTTCGATCATCGACGACGTGGTCAAAGTGGACGACGAAGATGCGTTCGAATGGGGCCGGCGACTTGCCAAGCAAGAAGGCATCGTGGGCGGGATCAGCAGTGGCGCCAATATGTGGGCGGCGGCACAGGTCGCGGCGCGGCCCGAGATGAAAGGCAAGCGGATTGTCACCATCATGTGCAGTCTCGGGGAACGCTACCTCAGTACGCCGCTGTTCGGCGATCTGGGGCTCTAGATAGCGTCGGAATCCAAAATCGATGCTTCAAGAACGATTGAGGGCGCGGCCGTGATTCGCGGCGCTGCGTGACCGCTCGCTCTCCGTCGGCGAGCAACCATTCATCGCATTCGCCGCATTGAACCACTCTGTGTCTTGCCCCTCTCGTCTTTCCTGGCTCGAGCCTTCATGCGACCCCATTTAAAAGTGGCTCTTCTGTCGCTCGCCGCCGCGCTGGTTTCGCTGAGCAATCAGGTTGAGGTCGGTCCTCATCTTGGACGGCCGAAACCCAAGGCCACGAAGGAGACGCTTGAAATCGGGTGCATGATCGAAGTGCTGAACCTGAACATGGAAGTAGTTGATGTATTCCAGCAGCGAAAGCACGGTAATGATCAGTGCGATGCACCGATCCACGTTGTTTTTAGCCAGCGTCACGACAAGGAGATCCGCGGCACAGAACGAGAGCAGCGCCAACACTCCGATGAGTACCGGAACGCGAACTCGTTGCACCCAAGTGAGGGTCAGATCAAGAAGCTGGGGCTCCCCGGCTAGTTGGAGAGCTTTCGCTCGCCAGTAGCTGGCACCAATGAGAAGGAGCACGCTGAGGACTATCAAGCTGCAAGAACCGAGTGGTCCAATGGATTGAGCGGTCGCGGCGCAGAACAAGAGTGCTGTCCCGGGAATCGCGACGATGCCAAAGAGTTCATTCCGCCAATAAGAATCGAACCGACGCCTCAGTTTGTCTCGCACAACGCCATCTCATACCTTGAGTGTGCTCGCTTTCTCGGGACCTGACGCTTCCCCACTTTGGTTGTGCGAGTAGCGACTTTCGTTGTGCGAGTAGGTCGTGCCGATCGAAAAAGACCCTCTGCGGGGAGAGGGCCTGTTCTCGCACGTCCGTTGCGTGTGTTCCCCGTTGCCGATACCGAGGCGGTCACGCTTGGTCGGAGAGCAGTTTGCGAATTTGATGAATTGAATCCAGCACGGTATCCGACGGATCAATCGCAATCGAGACGTGCCCATTCGGAACCGCTTGGACATACTGGAAAAAATTGCCATATCGAATCAGCACGTATTCGAG
>JBCBLJ010000243.1:0-10040 GCA_038520195.1 Planctomycetota bacterium | reverse complement strand
CCTTTCGTCATGGCCGCCGCCAATTGGGCATCGATCGCAATCGCGGGCTGCGTGCCTTGCGTCTTCGTTATCTCCTCCAGCTTGGCCTTCACCTCGCGGAGCTTAGTCATGGACGCAAAAACAATGGATGAGGCCGCGATTAAGCTCCGCGAGGTGAAGGCCAAGCTGGAGGAGATAACGAAGACGCAAGGCACGCAGCCCGCGATTGCGATCGATGCCCAATTGGCGGCGGCCATGACGAAAGGACCGGAAATTAAAGGGACCACGAAGCGTCCGCAAAAAGCGACGGCGGCATCAGCAGCCCCGATCGCGATCTTTAATCCTCGGAGCGGTGGCGGCTTTGGGGGAATCGGTGGGAACCGGGGTGCAGGACGTCGTGGTGGTGGTGGCGGCGGTGGATTGCCCGGTTTTGGCGGGGGAGTCCGACGCGGCGGGGGGGCAACGGCTCAGTTCCCACCTGGAGTGGACCCGGACGACTTCTTTCAGCGGTTAAGCGAGCTGCAAAGCGGATTCTGACGCCGCTGATGTGTCTTGGGAGCGGCTTGACGGGGCGTTGCGCCCCGTTTCTTTTCCCGGACGCCCTCCAGGTCGCAAAAAGCTTGGCTTTTGCGGCCCTCTTTCTGCGCAGAAATTTCCTCAACTCATTGACAATCGAGTCGTGTCCACGATAATCCGCTGATCTTGAGAACGACTCTCAATTACAATTTGCGAGCAAGCCAGCGAAACGCAAGCCAGCCGCCCAGGGTGACGCTACGTTCGCGAGAGCGACCGGCGTTACTAATTCGACGCCTCCCGATAAATGTCACGATGTCGCTCAATACAAGTTCTCGCCGCGGCCTCACATTGCTTGAGTTGCTGCTGGTTCTCGTAATCATGACCGCCCTTGGCACCATGCTCATTCCATCGCTTAGCTGGATGGGCGAGCGGTCCCAGCGCTTGGCGACGCAAGAAAACCTTCGTCGTTTGCGAGAGGTGATCGTCAATCAATACGAGGTTGACATGGGGGAATTGCCACGTCCTCGTCGCGACCTTGTGTCGGGTGGCGCTCCGACGCGTGTAAACCACCCGCAGTTAGTTTATCTCTTCGTCAATCCCGATACGCATGAGGATGGTAATCCGGCTAACGATCTTGCCCTCGAAGGGACGGTCTTGGTCGGTCGCCGATGGCAGGGTCCCTACCTTCAGCATGCGGGACTCGAGTACTACGCAAACGATTCAGACGGCTCGCTGTCCACCGGTAGCAATTTTACGACGCGCTACGGAGTCGGAGATGAATCGACGCGAGTGGGTGACCCGGCGGTGACTGACGCATGGGGGCATCCGATTGTCTTCCAAGAACCCGACGCGGATACTGATGATGACGGCGCTGCAGACGTGGACTTGAATGGCGACTCAGCGACCGACGAAGCGGACCTCGAGTTCGCTCGGCTCCATACACGATTGGTTTCGGCTGGCCGTGACGGACGGCTTCAGACCGATCCAGACCTGCCGATGCCCAACTTGGCGGAGCGTGGGGATGACGAAATCGTTTTCCTCTACCGGCACGACGAGTTCAGCGACGCGATGCTCGATTTGGAGCCTTAGCCGATGCGAACGGTTCCACGTGGGATGACTCTCTTTGAACTACTGTTGGTGTTGTCGGTTCTCGGCGTCGTCGGAGTATTGGCGGTTCCCGCCCTTTCGCGGCGAGGGGAACAGGCGTCTGTTGAGACGACGATGCAGTCAATGGTGCAGTTGCGTCAAGCAATCATGGGTGAGTTCCGTGACGACATGTTTGAGTCATTACCGTTTCCGGTCGATCCCGCGCGGCTTGCCCATCCGCAGCTGAAGTTTCTGTACGACAATCCCGATGCCTACCTCGAAGCGGACCCGGATTCGGTCGAGTTCACGAAGCGATGGTCATATGATCCCTTAACCGGTCGAGGCTGGTCGGGCCCATACATCGATCACGGAATGAGTGTGCCCGCTCGTTATCAAGTGAACACGAATGGGTTCACTCGGGAGTATGGCGAAGACGGTGATCCGGCGCCCGTGGATGGTTGGGGGCGTCCGATCGTTTTGCAACAACCCGTTCCCGCGGGTGTGGCGTTCTCGAGTACGAGCGTGAATTATGCGAGGCTCGTTTCGGCGGGGCCCGATGGCATTCTGCAGACTCCATTGATCGTGTTGGAGCCCAGTGAGGCTCAGACCGGCGATGACTTGATCGTGTATCTGAGGAATCGCTGATGCTTTTGAGTCCTGGGTGTCGGTTGTCACGCGTTTGTCGATCCCGTGGGTTGACGTTGTTTGAGTTGGTGGTGGTGCTATCGATCCTTGCGGCGATGGCGGCAGCCGCCTCGGTGGCAACGGATCGATACATGCTTCAACGGCGCGCGGAGATCACGAGCGGTACTCTCGATTCATTTCGGCGGAGTGTGCTTGGGAACTATGGCGCGGCGGAGCAGATTCAGACAGTCGCGACACGCGTGGAGCCGATTCAGCTCAGCGGGTTCATTGCGGACGTCGGTCGGCTTCCGACAGCAGTTGGGTTCGACGCAGAGACCCAACTCGCGGAGCTTTGGTCGAATCCCAATGGCGTTTCCGGATACGGTTTGAAAACGGCCCCGGGTGATTCCGAAGTGACGCTGAGTTGCGGCTGGCGAGGGCCCTATCTTGACTTGCCGGTCGGCGCGGAATCGCTGCGCGACGGTTTCGGGCGTCCATTGTCGGTTTTGTCAATTAACTCTGGGGCGCCGGTGATCGCGTCCGATGGCGATCCGATCCTGGGCCTGACGAGTTTCGGTAGCGATGGCTTGGCGGGCCAAGGCACGAGCGATTTGCCGCTTGATGCCGATACGACGATCTGGCTCGGCGACTCATTGTCCGCGTGGCAATCCGACTTGAGTGTCCGCGTGTTTGAACTGGATGGAAGCGGGGGCAAGCTGTCGCCATCGCAGTTGGGGTCGTTGATCGTCCGCCTTTACCAACCGGATGCGTCGACCGGGGAGGTCTCCTTCCTGCAGAGTGCGATGATCACGACTCCCGCACCGGTGACGGTCGCATTTCCCGATGCATTGATCGGGCCCAAAGTGTTGCGTGCTTATTGGGTCAGTGGCGATGCGAGTCAGTCGGTCCAGTCCGCCGTCAGTCCGATCGAAGTCCGTCGCGGCGGTGCGACGGAGTTTGAGCTCTTACTTCCATCTCTCCCGGTAACGAGCCCCTAAGTTTTATGGCTTTACCTAGCGTACTCTTCATCGGAAGCTCGCGATCGGTCGGGTTTGATCCATCCGGCAAGGGCCGATTGACGATGGTTCCGTCGGATGCCAGCGGCGACATCGGGCTCAGCATCGAAGCCTTGTTGGCGGCGATGCCGGGTCGTCAGCGTCAGGTCTACGTTCTCTCCACGGAGGTTTGGAGCCAGGTCGTTCCTGTGGAGTCTCGCTCATTGCGAAGGATCGAGAAGGCCCAGATTCCGCAGTTATTGGCTTTCGAAGCGGAGTCGCTATCGGGTATGCCCGCGAGTGCCGCTCGAACCTCCTTTGAACTGCTCGAGGCCGGGCCACTCGAAACGCTCTATTGGGTATCGCAGATCGACGGTGCTCGCTTCGCGCAGGCTGCCGACGCGATCGCCTTCAATGGTGGCAAGATGTTGGGGATGTTGCACCCCGGTGGACTCCCATCGCCGCTCCGGCCGATGCGTGGTGAATGGAGTCGAATGGAGAAGTGGGACGACTTGACGGTCGTCGTGCACGGCCGCGGCAGGGGCAAGCCACAGCGGCGTTTCCTGGCGGACGTGGAGCCGTCGATTGATGCGCCCGCGGCCGTTCGGTCGTACTTGGACGATAGTGGTGACGGTACCGTTTCCTGGGTCGAGTTTCTTCGCGACGCATCCGGCACGGAGGTCGTTGGGGCGTCGACTCTAAGCGGTAGCCAAATCCCGGTTTCGCAGGGTGGGGAGACGGGGTCGTTTGATCTTGGGTTAGAGTCAGACTTAAACGTCTTTCTGAGTGTTTGGTCGGCTGCGTTGCGGAAGCCAACTGGCGTCCCGGTGATCGTACCGATGCGGCAGCAGGCTTCGGCGCGTGCGAAGCGAACGATGGCCCTGGCGGCGACCGCCGCCACCTTGTTCGGCGTCGCGGCGCATTTGCAGATTTCAACTCGCAACGACGCCGATCGGGTCGCCTCCTTGCGGGCCGAGATACAAGAACTGCAGGACCCCATCGACGCCTTTTCTCAACGACAACAAGAGCTAGCGCAAATCCGGCAAGACGTCGCCGAGGCGGAGCAGCGGCAGCAGCGTCTGCAGACTCAAATGGTTCGCTACCGCGGACAGCTGGCAATTCATCGGTCGCGGATGGCATCACTGCTACGCGCCGTCGAGGAAGAGAAGCAGCCATACGATCTCAGCATTGATCGGATTGAGGGCGATGGTTCCCAATTGAGGCTCGTTGGGTATAGCCGGTATCCAAACGAGGTCATTCAATTCGCGTATGCCCTGGCGCGGCGACTTGCACCGCTCAATCTGTCGATTCAAGTCCCGCGTCGCGAAGCGCTGCTCCTTACCAAGGACGGCGGCCCGTACATGTTTGAATACTTGGTCATGGACGGAGCATAGGCAATGGCAAAGAAATCAAGGCAATCATCGCCGTCATCCCTGATCATTACTCTGGCTGGTCCCGCGATTATTTTGGTCGCGTATGTGACTTACATCAAGCTCAACCCAAGTGAAGACGCGCAAGCGATCGCTCGGCTGGAGCAAGACTTGCAGTCGGTGAAAGACCGCGAAGTACCGATCCAGCAGAAGATTGCGGTCAGCGAAGAGATCGAGAAAGGAAAGGCACGACTTGATGAGGTGAATGCCCAACTCGATGATTCACGACGAACTGCCGGAGGAATGATGCGTGGCGAGTTTGATTTGACCAGCGAATTGGTTTTGGAGGGTCAGATCAATCGGGCGTTGTCGGCATCGGGTCTGCGCTTCGTCGATGAAACCGCCGTTGCCGCACCACGCCGTCGAGAACCGGGCATGTTGCGATCCTTATCGGCGGCGACAAAAGCCCTGGGTGACGTGTTGACGGAGTATTCCTCGGAAGAAGCGGACAGCATGCCGATCACCCTCCCGCCGGACCTGCCACTGGAGGTCAACCCCGTCCAGTGGCTGGCGCAGCAAAGGGCGCTGCGTGTCGGTCGATTCGAGGGGCCTGAGACGAGGTCGACGGAGCTCAAACTTGTTGGAGGGTTTCATTCGATGGTTGCGGGATTGGAAGCAATCATCGACACCTGTCCGAGCGTGGTCGTCACGAGCATCGGCTTCGATCCACCCAGCGATCCGAAGCCGGGAATGCCTCTGATTTGGAGCGTGCGTTTACGCATGCAACCGATTCCAGAATCGATCGCCAGCGCAACGCCGATGGGAGATGACTTTGCCGGAGGCATGGGGCCCAAAACCTATACCGCGGCCAAGCCGGCAATCGGGGAGGCGGGTGAATGACGCGATTCGATTTCCAGGCACGCGATCGCGCGGGGGTGATGCAAGCGGGAGTTCTCGAAGAGAGCTCTCTGCAGGCGGCGATCAATACGTTGCGAGCCCGCCAATGGTTGGTGCTGGATATCGAAGCTTCTGAGCCGGAGCAGCGTCGCGGAAAGGGCCTTGGTTGGTGGTTCCCAACCCGAATGGTCGATATCGAGATGTCGTTGCGGCAGATGTCCGTGATGTTGCGCAGTGGCGTCCCGCTGCTCGATGCGACACGCATCCTCAACGAAAATGCGGAGCGCCGCTCGCTGCACCAGATTTGGTCCGACATCAGCGAGGATGTGCTTGAGGGTGCGTCAATGGCAGAGGCGATGCAGGCACACAGTCAGTTTCCCGCCGTGGCCGTTTATCTCACTCGTGTTGGTGAGCAGACCGGTGAGCTGGACACGACGCTTCGACGCAGCGCCGACATCGTCCGCGCCAGACGTCAACTACAGACCAAAATCATGACTGCTTTGGCGTATCCATCGGCGGTCTTTGTCGCCGGCATTGGCGTGGCATTCTTCATGGTTTTTGGCGTTATCCCAAAGATCCAACGTTTTCTCGAAACGCTCGGGAAAGAGTTACCCGCGTCGACGCAAATGTTGGTCGACGTGACGACGTTCATGAACGAAAACGTGCAGATGTTGGGAGCTGTCTCTCTCATCGCAATCCTTGTCATGGTGGCGGTATTCCTCTGGGAGAAATCGCGGTACTGGATCGACAGGCTGCTGTTGAGTGTTCCGGTTGTCGGAGGCGTGTTTCGAACGTCGGCTTCGGCGAGCTTTTCTCGCAACCTGCAAACGCTGATTCAAAGCGGTGTTTCACTCCTCGACGGCCTACGTAGCGTGGAAGACCTGATCGACAATCGGCGGTTGAGCGAGCAGCTTTCAGAGACTCGTGAGATGGTGGTTGAGGGTAGCTCGCTCGCGGATGCGGTTCGCAGTCGAGCCGATTTCACGCCGATGCTTCCAAGGATACTCGCGATCGGTGAATCCTCCGGTCGCCTTGACGAAGTGCTCGGCGAAGCCGCGGAGTACTACGAGGAGCAATTGAGTGCGATGATCGCACGGCTTGCGGCCTTGGTCGAACCAATCATGTTGCTCGTCGTCGGCGGTATCGTCGGCTTCGTTTATATCTCGTTCTTTATGGCCCTGTTCGCGGCGGCCGGATGATTCCTTCAAACGTTCATGTCGCTCCTAGGAGCCCAGCAAAGATGCATCGCAATTACCGACGAATCCTTCGCTT
Organism: Planctomycetota bacterium; assembly: GCA_038520195.1. Lineage (GTDB taxonomy): Bacteria > Planctomycetota > Planctomycetia > Pirellulales > Pirellulaceae > Stieleria. Next base: position 3,301 of record JBCBLJ010000243.1, on the reverse strand, counting down.
CTCACTCGCCACTTCGGTTGTGGTGTTTTGCGCGGGTCCTTCCTTGTTCGCGGAACAACCAAGCTGGACCAGGTTTCAGAATGGCGGGGCTGGTCTAGGTGAAACTGCATTGCCGACGAGTTGGACAGCAACGGAAAACATCGCATGGTCCGCTGACATTCAAGGGTACGGTCAATCGACACCCATCGTCGCGCATGACCAGATCGTGGTGACGTCCACCAGTGGTGATAACAAAGACGCTTACCACATCACTTCGTACGCGATCGATGATGGGAAAAAGAACTGGCAAGTCGATATCAATAATCCCTCACCGTACAAGAACACTCCGATGGTGAGTCGCGCCGCTCCATCGGCGATCGCAACGGAAAGTGGTTTTGTGACGTTCTTTGAGGGCGGTATCGTCGTCGCGGTCGCGGCGGACGGGACCAAGCGGTGGGAGAAAGATCTGGTCGCCGAATACGGAAAAATCGAGGCTCGCCACGGACTGGCCGCTTCCCTGGAAACCGATGGCGAGCGTGTGTACGTCTGGGTCGAGCGGATGGAGCAACCGTACCTCTTGGCGCTCGATCCCCAATCTGGTGATGAGATTTGGAAGTCTCCCGGTGTGGGTGCCACATCCTGGGGTTCCCCTCGGTTGATCTCTGTCGCAGGTGGCAAACATCTGGTCTGCAGCGCCAGCGGCAAGATCGTCGGCTTTGACCCTAGCACCGGAAGCCGACTCTGGGAATTTGACGAGATCACCAGCAACACTTCCGCGACGCCAACACCCGTCGGTGAGGGGCAGTTCTTGATCGGTGCCTCCGATGGTCGCGGCGCATCAACCAGCGGCGGCAATGCAGCCAGCAATGGCTTGATCGAGATCTCGAAGGCGGGTGATGGAAAATGGAAGGCGTCCTACAAGTGGCAAGCAAAAAAAGCCACCTCCAGCTTCGGCAGTCCCATTGTCGCGGGAGGCACAGCGGCAATCGTCAACCGTTCGGGGGTTCTCTACCGGCTGGACCTGGAAACGGGTGAACAAGTCTCGGTGGATCGGACCGATGCCGGAGGGCTGTGGGCGACACCGATTGTTGCCGGAGATCTGATTTACCTCTTTGGCTACAAGGGGACGACCACCGTGATGTCGTTGAAAGACGGAAAGGAAATCGCGGAAAACCGCTGCTGGGAAGCGGCAAAAGAAGAATCAAGTTTCGGGGGCGGCAATGTGCTGTATGCGGCAGCGGTGTCGTCGCCTTATCTCTTCCTTCGACGCGGAGACAAGTTGTTCGCGATTAAAGAAGGGACCTAAGAAGCGCCCGGAGCGTGATGGTGGTGTTCGATCGCATCGTGTCACCGCCATCGCGTTCCACTTTTTAAATTTCGATAGACACGCACGAGGAATCCACATGACACGCTATCTCGCCTTTGCGGTCGCCGCGATCATCGCGACCAGCGTTCAAGCTCACTTTCCATGGTTGACCGTGGACAAGGAAGGTCAGGTTTCGTTCTTCTTTGGTGAAGACGTTTCTGACTGCACGTACAAACTGCCGCCGACGATCGCCAAAGCGGAAATCATGATGACCACCGGCGGCGATGCGTCGAAGGTCGAAACCAAAACGATCGAGACCGACGACTTTCTCGGGATGAAGTCCAAAGGCAGCGTGCCGGCCGAAGCACACGTGATGGCGTCGACTACGTTTGGCGTCTACCACGGGGCCAAGCTTCAGTACTACACCCAGTATCTTGGCGGTGAAATGCCGAAGAGTTTCGGCGACTGCAAGCCGTTTGAGAAACTCGACCTTCAAGCTCACGCGGTCGACGTGGACGGCGGCGTTGATGTCTACATCCTTTGGAAAGGAAAACCACTCGCGGACGCCGAAGTCAAACTCTTCTGCGACGATGGTCACGAGGAAGGCAATGAGACGACCAACAGTGACGGCAAGGTTTCGTTCAACGACAAACAGGTCGAAGACGGGATCAACGGTATCGTGGTCGGCTACACCGTCGCGGATGAAACCGGCAAGTTCGGCGACCAAGAGTACAAGTCCGCGATGCACTACCTGACGGCGACTTTTTACGACCCCGAAGACAAATGAGTTACCGGGCTAGGAGACCGCTTGGAGATGCGTTCGCACCGCTCTTGTTTCGTGGGGAAACGGAAGGTGGCGCAAACAGTCTCCACATCTCCAGGCGGCTCCTGCCTTTTCTGACCGCAGCAGTATAGCAACTGCCGCGGTGATCCCACATTCCTCCATCCTTGCGTGAATTCGGAAGATCAATGATTGGAAAACGACTGCTATTTCTCGCCGTCCCGCTGTGCCTACTCGGATCACCTCTGCTGGTCGCGGAAGATCAATTGGTGGTCAAGAAGGGCCCCGACCCCAAAATTTCGGCGCAGGAGTGGATGCAAGCGGCTCACGACGCACGATTGGTCTGGGAGGATTTTCCAGGATTCACCGCGGATATCACGATTCAGACCGACGCCGACGTCGTTACAGGATCGATCGAAGCGACAAGCGATTTCGACTACGAGTTGTCGCTCGATTCGGGTGAGCCCGCTCCATGGGTCGGGTCAAAGTTGCGTTCGGTGATCGGGCACCGTCGACCCGGTGAGGTCGCCTCCGACGTCTCTTTCGCCGATAAACCAGGTTCCGAGGACTTCGGTGTCTATGTGACCGACGGAAGAGGAACGTTCCGAATCGAAAATGGCGTCATTCGCGAGGTGCACCGAAAGTCGGACTCGATGTGGCTCGAGATCACTAATGTAGAGCTCTTCGACGCCGGGAATAACAAAGTTCTTCCCCAGACGACGGCCGTTACCTATCGAGATCCGAATTCGGGTGACATTCTCAAGCAGCGGACCAATCACTTCGCGTGGACAAAAATCGGCGGCATCTTCCTGCCGAAGTCTTGCTTCACGATCGAGACGCAGGCGGGCGGTCAACGCGAGACCCGGAAACTGACGCTCGTCAATCACCGATTGACCGAGCCGGAGGTGCAAATGGAATTTACTTCCAATTCGCAACTCCACAAGCCACTTCCAGAATCGCTCACCAGTTTCGGTGCGGCGGTGGTGGGTGAGTATCTCTATGTCTTTAGTGGTCATAGCGGCGATGCTCACGGTTTCGGCAAAGACCTTTTGGTCGAGCACTTTCGTCGGATCAAGTTCGACGACCCCGAAGCCGACTGGGAAGAACTTGCGATGCATCAGTCGGCTCAAAGCACGGCTTTGGTCTCCGATGGAACGTACATCTACCGGGTCGGAGGACTGTCTTTTCTCAACAGTGGTGAAGAGGAAACCAACTTCAATTCGACGGACCACTTT
>JBCBLJ010000852.1:0-3538 GCA_038520195.1 Planctomycetota bacterium | reverse complement strand
TGAGTCAGACAGCCGATGTTGCCCATTGCGACCATCTGTGCGCCGGTTGCAATGATGTTCTGGGCTTTCTGACTCAATTGGAGATTCATCTTCGCGCACTCAACGCGCCCCTCCGAGCCCGTCACTCAATGCAAGTCCTCCGCGACGCCTACGCAAAGCAGCTCTAGATTCTCCACTTCTCACTCTCAACTCTCCACTTTCAACTCCCCCTCCTCCCATGCGACTCCACCTAGCACTCCTTGGTCTTTGTCTTTTCGGCGCAGTCTCTCACGCCGGTCATCCTTTGGTCGCGAACGAAGGCCGCAAACTCTTTTGGTTTGATCAGGACGCCAGGGTCGTCGCGACGAAACAACTCAAAGGCGCTCCGCACGACATTCATGTGCTCGAAAACGGCAACATCCTGACGCACCAGCGCACTGAGATTGTCGAGCTGGACGCCAAGACGAAGAACGTCGTCTGGTCGTACGACACGAGACAGCTCGCGACCGTCGACAAAGTGGAACTGCATTCGTTCGCGCCGCTGGAAGACGGACTCATGATGGTCGCACTCAGTGGTGAAGGAAAGATTTTCGAGATCGATCGCGACGGAAAGGTTCAACGGTCCTTCCCGCTCAAACGCGATCGCCCGCACCCGCACCGCGACACTCGATTGGTTCGCCCTGTGACCACTAACGGCGAACTCACGTATCTGGTCGCTCAAGAGGGCGACGGCATGGTCCGCGAGTACAGTCGAACCGGAGAGTTGATTTGGGAATTCGACGTCCCTCTGTTCGGCCGCGAACCACGTGGGGGCCATGGGCCGGAGGCGTTCGGTGACGCGGTCTTCAGCGCGATTCGATTGGACAACGGAAACACCTTGATCGGCACCGGTAACGGTCACAGCATTCTCGAAGTCACGCCGAGCAAAGAGATTGTTTGGAAGGTCGAACAGACTGACTTGCCCAAGATCACGCTCGCATGGGTCACAACGCTACAGGTCCTCGACAACGGCAACATCGTTCTTGGCAATTGCCATGCCGGTGCGGGCCAGCCACAGATCGTCGAGATCGATCGTGACAAGAACGTGGTTTGGTCGCTCATGGACTTCGAACATCTCGGTAACTCGGTGTCCAACTCAGCGCTGCTGCGATAATCGATCGCCCGATTTCCCTTCGGCTATTGGCCACCGATGCCCGCCAGCCACACCAGCAGGCCGATTACCAGAAAACAAACACCGACGGATACGACAAACCCGATCCAGTCCTTTGGGCGCGGCTTGGTGAATTCCAAGTCGCTTTTCGGAAAGAGCTTTCGATCTTCAAATTGATTTGGATTGGCGTACGCGGCTTCCAATTTCTGCTGGTCCTTGTCAGGATCTGCATCGACTTCCGTGTTCATCTTCGCAAAGTAGCGGTCGAGAGCGGTCTGGCCATTGCGTGGTGTGAAATAGCTCACCAGCACCAACATCAAAAATGGAAAACAGACACGCAACGGAAGTCGTAGCGTTTCCAAAGTTGCCTTGCTGTAGGACGCCAGATCCAGCCCCATCCAGCGATAGACCACGAAGTCGACGTTAAAGAAGCCCTTGCCGCGGACACGATCGATACGTTTTTCGATCACCACGTTCGTATCGCCTTCCATCCGGCTGTCGATCTGCTGCCAGCGTTCGGCGCCCTCCAGCGATTCGACGCCGCCTTTCCAAAAGATCGCTGCGCCGCCACGCGCTGTGACGAATTCCGTTTGCTCGCCGAGCACCGCCTTAGCCGGTGCCGGACCGGCGGACTCGGCGCCGTCTTTTTCGACGAGCCGCTGCCACGCTTTATATCTCGCGACATCGGCTTCCCGCGCTTCGCGCGTCACCGTTCGGGTCTCTCGGTAGGTCGTGCCGCCAAATTCAGGGCTCTCGCGGAGTGAATCAGAACCAATCAGTGCGATCGGCAAGACAAAGAAAAGGACCGCCGTAGTCAAGCTCGTGATCCAAACAGCCGTCGTATTGACGCGTCGCCAGTACATTCCCACCCAAAAGGGCGCGGCGAACAGGATCGGTAGCTCCATCGCAAGTTTGAATTGCCCGAAAACGTCGGACACCACCAAGGCGACCGCGGACGCACCGACAATGATGACGAGCCCCGTGATACGGGCGACCAACAAATAGGTTCGTTCACTGGCACCCGAGTCGATGAATGGCGCATAGACGTTTCGAACGACCAGCGCCGAGGCAACGATCATGTAGGTGTCCGCAGAACTCATCATCGCCGCTAGTAAACAAGCCAACATCAATCCCACAAGCCCCAGGTTGAGAGGCCCAAGAATCTCACGGGTCGCCACACCCCAAACCTGATCCGCGTCGCGCGATATCTCGATGTTGTCGGCGAGCAATGCGACCGCAATGAGTCCGGTCAAGGCCCACCCAACGGTGCAAAGCCGCTTCAAGAAGTTGCCGACCACCAACCCGATTCGAGCTTCATCCTCACTCTTCGCCGAACCTCCTCCCGTCGCGATGAAGTGTGGCTGAACGACGATCCCCACGATCGCCAGCAGCGTCAATGAAAAGATGTACTGCGGAGGAAACTCACCCGCACTGGGTCCATCGAATAAACCAAAAAAATCCGAGGAGACCCGGTCGTGAAGGATAGAAAAGCCATCGACGATCGATTGCGTCTTCGGGTCACCAAACCGTTGGACGAGCGCCCACAAACCGTACGGAATCAATAGCACCGAAAGCAGGATGATAAACAGCCCCTGAATCAAATCCGTCCAGTAAGCTGCCGTCAGCCCGCCAAGCACGCCATACGCAACCACGATGATCGCGATCGACGGGACCAGAACGTACTCGAGTTTGATACCGGCGATGTCGGAGACGCCCATCAGCGGCACTGCGAACTTGGCGATCGCCGAGAACATCGTTGACAGATAGAACATGTAGAACGTCAGGGCGAATAGCGTGTACGCCGCCCCGAGCGCTTTGGATTCATATCGTTCAACGAACCAATCGCCAAGCGTCAGATGCCGCATTCGGCGGTACCAGACCGCAGTGATCCAATACAGCGGTGTCACGAACAACCACATCAACGCCGACCAAGCGCCGCTCAAGCCGCTTGTCCAGACGGTGCGACCGACCTGGCCGGGTTCGTGCGCCCCTGTTCCGGCGCCAAACGCGGCAAACGTCTGCAAGAGTTTTCCGAAACCGCGTCCTCCCATGAAGTAGTCTTCTTGGGCTTTTACACTACGCATCGCCCACACGCCGATCGCTATCATCGCGAAGAAGTAGGCGAATAAAACGGTGTAGTCGATGACAGTCATAGCGGTCCCTGCGGCAAAAAGCGGCCGGTGTTCGAGGACCGTTTCAAGGACTACGCGATCAAATCATGCATCACATGGCCGTGGACGTCGGTCAATCGAAAATCACGGCCCTGGTAGCGGTAGGTGAGACGGCGATGGTCGATCCCCAGCAAATGCAGGATCGTCGCGTTCAAATCGTTGACGGTGACGGTCAGACGCTTGTGCCGCAGCCGACCAAAGAGCATTGGACTCCTGGTACGATGCACATCCACGATTT
>JBCBLJ010000763.1:0-4072 GCA_038520195.1 Planctomycetota bacterium | reverse complement strand
GAAAAAAAGCCAAAAACCGGTCTCTGCCGAGGTTGACAGCCGGTTCTCAAACCTCGTATCCCCGCCACGTGTTTATAGCTCCCGGCACGTCTGCCCGGGTCTTCCAGCGCGGGGATGCGTGCCGAGGGGCTAAGCCGAAGGATCGGTTTTCGCGGACGTAGGCGGGAATCGGCTAATCCGAAAACAGTGCTCACCGCGAAGAAGGAGTGTCGCGTTGAAACGCCGAGAGAAACTTGGCCCCAGAGTTTGGGGCACCGCCTTGATGGCGATGCTAGTAGGAGCGTCCAACGCTGCTGCTCAATTTGCGATCCCGGACACCATTCCGGCGTCGAAGACACCTCCGACCGCAACAACCGCAGCGCCGGCACCGGCAGCGACGGCCGCCGCGCGAGGTGCCCAGTTCATTCAGCATGCCCGTCAGGCGATGGCGGCGAAGCAGTATGAGTTGGCGGTACGTTCCTATGGAGCCGCCGCTCAATTGGCACAAAAAGAAGCCAGCTTGGCGACGGACGTCGCTCGGCTTCGTGTCGACCTCCAAATCGCGGGGATTGATCAAGCCCACCTCGCGGCCGCCGCGAGACCGCCACAGCCGATGGCACCGGGCATCAATGCTCAGCCCATCGGGACGGCACCTCAAACGGCGACGCCACAAACCAAGAAAGCCGAGACACTTCGGTTGCTCGCGATCGGACGAGCGGCGCTCGACCGAGGCGACGCCGCGACGGCGCTGCGTTTGGGTCAGCAAGCCAAATCGCTCAACGTCCCCGAATCCGAGTTCGGCCCCGGTGAACCACGCGTTTGGCAATTCATGCTCGACGCCGAATCGGCCGCGCGACGAACCGGTTCGATGGACTCGCAAATCGCGCTCGCTGGCGGACAACGAGAAATCAACGGCAATGAAGCCGGTTTCATCAAGCAAATGCTCTTTATTGGGGACACCAATCAGGGTGGCGTCCAGCAGGTTCAAGCCCTCGGTGAACCGGTGGCCGACGGCCTCGCAGCTCCGGCCACGTCGGACGCGTTCCAGATGTACCAAGCCGGCATGGCCGCTCTGAAACAGGGCGACAAAGAGACAGCTCGAAAGAACTTTGTCGAAGCGTGGAAGAATGAGAGCCAACTCGATCTGACCATCAGGGCTCAGCTCAAGGACAAGCTGTCATTGCTCCAACCGACACGTCTTCCCAGCAGCACCGACACCGCTGGGATGTCCGCCATCGACAAGGCTGATCTGCAAGCTCAAGAGCAGACCCGGCGACTTTACCGCGAGATCACCAACGAACTCGCGAAGGCCGCTGAGACCAAAGAGACCGCGCCGCTCGACACCCTCGATAGCCTGAACCGTCTTCGCCGAAAGGTCGATGGCGCGACGATCGAGGAAACGAGCCGTCAGACGCTCGCTCGAATGGTTGATTCCGAGCTCGAAAAGCAAAAGCAGTATGTCGAAATCAATCGGGTCAAGATCGAACAAGAACTCGAAAACGAAGCGATTCGCACCGAATTGGCGACCGACGCCGCTCGAACCGCTCGAATCGACGAAGAGATTTCGACGCTGGTCGATACCTTCAACGATTTGATCGAAGAGCGACGATTCAGCGAAGCCGAGGTGGTCGCCAAACAGGTCGGTGAACTCAAGCCAGGTTCGACGATCGCCACCAATATGTTTCACCTCTCGCGATTTGCCTCGCGTGACTTGCAACTGCGGGAAATCCAAGCAAACCGCGAAGAGCTTTTCGCGGAAGGCCTGATGGATGTCGAACGCACCGGTTCAAATATCGATGGCATGCGCGACGGGCAACCACTGGTGATGCCCGACCCGCGCACGTGGCACGACCTCTCACTGCGACGAACGCAAGACACCGGCACGTTGTTCGGGAGCGTTCAGGAACAGCAGATCAAAGCCAGCCTGCAAAACCCCATTAGCGTTCAATACAGCAATCGACCGCTTGGAGAAGTGATCGCGGACCTGTCGGCGTTGACGGGTATCCCGATCGTGATGAACGAACGAGCCATGGCGGCCATCAACGTGACTCGCGAGATGACCGTCAACTACGACGTTCAGACCGAGATTCAATTGAAGAGTGCGTTGAATCTGATTCTGCGTGAGTTTGATTTGGACTACGTCATCGAGAATGACGTTCTGAACATCACGAGCGCCGAAGCGAAGCGTGCCAACACCTTCACCAAGGTCTACAAGGTTGCGGATTTGGTCACTCCGATCCCGAACTTCACGACCAGTTACGAAGACGGTCTCGCCGGAGCACTGCTCGCCGCACACCAGATGACCAACCCGCGGATGGAAGTGCAGATGATGCCGGTCTCCGCGATGGGAATCCAAAACCAGGCGAACATGCTTCAGCCGAGCAAACTCGGTGCGAACATGATGGGTCAGTACGCTCCCGGCGGCTCTCAGGGCGGCTTCGGTCCCCAGAATCCTCCCTCGGGGATGGGCGGGGGCGGTGCATTCGCCGACTTTGATTCGCTCATGAACTTGATTCAAACGACGGTCGAGCCAGATACTTGGGAAGCCCTCGGTGGAAACAGCACCATGGCTCCGTATCAGCAAAACCTCAGTTTGATCATCAGCACGACGAGTGACGTCCATGACCAGATCGTCGACTTGATCGATTCATTGCGAGCGTTGCAGAACTTGCAGATCACGATCGAAGTTCGGTTCATCACCTTGGCCGACTCGTTCTTCGAGCAGATCGGCGTCGACTTCAACGTTCAGTTTGACGACAACGTCACTCAGTTGCCGACCGACGACGAAGGCCCCGGCGTGACCATCGGGTTCGATGCGATTTCGGGTCTGCCGACGCCGGACCTTGACATCACCTTGGAGAACAATTCGTTCGGGCTCGCGCCATCCTTTGGTGGTTTCGACGCCGGTGCCGCCTCGTCGATCGGTTTCGCGATCCTCAGTGACATCGAAGCGTTCTTCTTCCTTCAAGCGGCTCAGGGTGATTCACGAACCAACGTGATGCAGGCTCCCAAGGTGACGCTGTTCGACGGACAGATCGCCTCGATCTCGGACCAAACGCAAACGCCCTTTGTGACCAGCATCACGCCGGTCGTCGGTGACTTTGCGGTCGCACAGCAGCCGGTCATCGTGGTCTTGAACGAAGGCACACAGCTGAACGTTCAAGGAATCGTCAGTGCCGACAAGCGGTTCGTTCGCTTGACGCTCGTACCGTTCTTCAGCCAAATCGGTGATGTTGACACCTTCACGTTCGAAGGCTCACGGACAACGACCACCAGCAGCCGCTCCAACCAAGTTGATACCAACGGTGACGGGGTCATCACCGATTCGGATCAGCAGGACAGTGACGACATCTCCGATGTCATCACCGGTACGACGGTTCAGTTGCCGACCTTCGCATTCACTCAGGTCAGCACGACCGTGAGTGTTCCCGACGGTGGAACGATTTTGTTGGGTGGAATCAAACGCTTGAGCGAAGCACGTGCCGAACGCGGCATCCCGATGCTCAGCAAGATTCCTTACCTCAGCCGTTTGTTCCGAAACGTCTCGGTTGGTCGTGACGCCTCAAGCTTGATGTTGATGGTGACACCTCGAATCATCATTCAAGAGGAAGAGGAATTCGCTCAGACCGGTTTCGAGCCGCCGGGCCGCTAGCGCTTTCCCAAGCAAGTTCAATCGCAAACGCGGCGTGAAAACTCACGCCGCGTTTTCTATTGGTGATGATGATGTCAACGCCGCGGCGCCGGTTTCCTCGCCGCGAAGACAGGTCTTACGATTCCTTGATGCTTCGCGACCTAGCACAACCGTCGACGGTGTCCCCGAAATCCGCGTCTCAGGATTCCGCGTAGCGAACCTGGATCTTGGTGATTTCCTCGCTGCGACGAAAGAATGCGTCCAGGACGCGAGCGTCGAAGTGAGTACCTCGGCCTTCCTCAAGGATGTGAAAGCACTTTTCGCGTGGGAACGCGGCCTTGTAGGGACGCTCACTGCTGAGCGCATCAAAGACATCCGCGACGGCGGTGATCCTGCCCTCGATCGGAATGTCTTCGCCTTTCAATCCCATCGGGTAGCCGCTGCCGTCCCATTTTTCATGAT
>JBCBLJ010000301.1:0-8950 GCA_038520195.1 Planctomycetota bacterium | reverse complement strand
TGAGTGTTCCCCCTTACCCGGCGAAGAAGCTTTCATCGACTTGGGGCAGGTCTTCGAGCGACTCGAGATGAAAGAGCGTGAGGAACCGTTCGGTCGGATAGTAGTGCGGAACCTTGCGGCTGCCGCCTTCCGGTTTCTCTCGTTTGATCTCCAACAGCCGCCGACGGACGAGTTGGTTGAGCAATGACCCGCTTTCCCGACCGCGTTGGTCTTGCACTGTCTGCGCCGTGACACCCGGTTGATAAGCGACCAGAGACAACACTTCGATCGCGGCCTGACTGAGCCGAGCCTCGCGGACTTTGCCGAGAAAAGACTGCCGGATCCCTTCGACGGCGGGAGCGATCGTGAGGCGGTAGCCGACCTCGTCGCCACTGATTCGGAATGCCTGTTCCGACTCGCGGTACGACTCGTTCAGCGCTGCGATCATCGACTCCACTTCGTCTTCGCTGACGTCCCGCATGAGGGCGGCCAACTCGGCCAGCGTGAGCGGCTTGTTTTCGGGATGACCGACGAATAGGGCTGCTTCGATGATGCCTTCGGGGTGCACCGCAGAGACATCGTCGGGGACTGGCTCCTGCTCGGGATCGGATTGATCGGCCGACGGCGCCGTTTCAGGCGGCGCATAATGCTCGGGGTCGTGTTCGGCGGCGGCGCGGGCGTATGCGTCGCCCAGATCATCTAACGAGAGACCCTCCTCGGGCGCTTCGTCTTGCAGTGTCTCGTCGTCGCTTTCGAATGACTCGATGTCGTCCATGTTCGGCTACTTGCGATGCTTGACCCAATCGACGAACCGGCGGATTTCTTCGTGTTCGAGCAGGGACTCGATCGTGTTGTGGTGTCGCCCGAGTTCTTTCTCTCGCGGCACGAAACGGTGGATGGCATTGTGACAATCACGGCAAACGGAGATGGTCCGCCGCATTTCCTCGCGGGAGTATCGCTTCTTGAACCATTTATTGCGATGGCAAAGCCGCGGAATCAAATGATGCTCGGTCGTCCCTTGGCGGGTCAGGCGGCCGCAAAGTTCGCAAGGCGTTTCGGTACTGGAGCGGCGACGCATGAGACTTCTTCGGAATCGAACCCTGGACGACGTCTTGGATCGAATCCGACGACGATCCCGGGACGAAACAGACGCCCCTTGTTTTATCGCCGAGACACCGAAGCGACGGCGCAGTTCGCGCCCAACGATCATCCGAGTTGCATTTTCCTCACCGTCGAAACGGACAGTCCGATGCGCAGCTCACGCTCCGTCTCGTTCGGCCTTCGGCGCTCGATACGGATTGCCGTCCTCGGCCAATGGGTCATCCGATTCGTCGCCAACGCCCTTTTCGTTCTTGAGTGCTCCGCCACGATCAAAGAAAAGTCCCACAAAGAGGAGCATCACGACGAATGCAAAAGCGGCCGGTTTCGTCCAGAGTTGTTGCCACTCAATGGTCTGCAGCTCTTCATGGCGAAGTTCGTCCTTTTGTGCGACCATTGCATCAATCGATTCTTGAGGATCGCCTGCCTCGGTTGCCGCATCGATCTGCTTACCGAGTGCGACGACCTGCTCGTTGAGGTCCTTTGCTTTCTGAGGCGTGTGCATGCCTTCGACTCGCCCCGCCATCTGGGCGCCGATCATCATTCCCAAACCGAGCGTCAGCATCACAAGCAGGCCTTGAGCCTGGGCACGGACGTCGGACGGAGCCTTTTGGTCGGTGTAAATCTGGCCCGTGACGAAGAAAAAGTCGTAGCAGATACCGTGCAACACCACGCCGCTGATGATCATCCACTTGATCTCATCGGGCGCACCGACCGCGAAGAGCGCGTAACGAATGACCCAAGCCAGCATGCCGACCGCAAGCATCCACTTGACGCCGAGACGTCGGAAGAAAAACGGCATGACGAGCATGAAGAAGATTTCGGACATTTGCCCGTACGACATCGTCGTCCCGATCGGCAATTCGGCCAGTTCGACGACCCGACTGGCAATCTGGTAGTAGAACGCAAGCGGGATACAGATCAGCATCGAGGAAATAATGAAAACCAGGTAGGCACGGTCTTTCATCAGCGCAAGTGCATCGAGCCCGAACAGTTTTCCGATCGATACGGGACCCTCGGACGCAACCGGTGGCGTCGCGGGGAGAAAGAAACTGAACAGACCGAGAGCGATCGCCGCGCCACCGGTGAGGTGGAACATGCTGACTGTTTTTTCAATCCCGGCAAACGTGAGAACGAATCCGGCGGCGATCCAACCGATGGTCCCGAGCACCCGAATACCGGGAAACTCCTTTTCAGGATCGCTCAAGTTTTTCATCGCGATCGTGTTCGTCAACGCGAGCGTCGGATAGTACGTCAACATGTAGCCGAGAAAGAATCCCCAGTTCAGCACCGACGGCGAAGGCGACGAACCTTGCATCACGGTGGTCGCGGCGAGCATCACCACGCCGCCGAGTAGGTGCAGAACACCGAGAACTTTCTGGGCCGAGAAGAATCGATCCGCGATTAGGCCGACGAAGAGTGGTGTGATCAGACCCGCGATCGGACCCACCGAAAACGTATTCGCGATGTCACCGGGCTTGAAACCGATGGTTCCCAGGTAGTTCGGGGCCGTGACGTACCAAGCTCCCCAAACGAAGAACTGGAGAAACATCATCACGGACAGCTGTATACGGACAGTGGGACTCATCAGTCGGCCTGAGGGCAAGTAATCGGTGACTCGAAGGCGGGCTCGCGCGGAGGCGGATCGGCCGGATTCTACCGCAGTTTCCCCGGCGCTGTCGCGTCGTTCGAGCCGGTTTGCAAGACGCCCACCCATTGGACCGACGTTGATTCGGCGACTCGAACGTTCAGTCCACGGCCAGAGGAATCCTTTTCAAGCGGAAATGAAAAGACCTGCGGGGCCATGGCCATCAAAGATCGCGAGCCGATTGTAGTCTTCGTCGGCCCGATGCGGCGTCTTTCGCCCGTGGAACGTCGGCCGGGGTGTGGTTTACCCGGACCGCCACTTTTCGGAGTTGCCCGTCCTCGGCAACTTGGTGGTTCATCTGATATCTTTCGCCAAATTTGGATTCGCCCGATGTCCTATACGGATTCTGGAAGTGCCTCGACGAGACGATATCAAGAAGATTCTATTGATCGGCAGCGGCCCGATCGTGATCGGTCAAGCTTGCGAGTTTGACTATTCTGGCACTCAGGCCTGCAAAGCTCTTCGCGAGGAAGGCTACGAAGTCGTCTTGGTGAACAGCAATCCGGCGACCATCATGACCGATCCGGCGACCGCCGATTCGACGTACATCGAGCCGTTAACGTGGCAGATGGTCGAAAAGGTGATCGAACGGGAAAAGCCCGATGCGCTGCTGCCAACGCTCGGTGGACAAACCGGGCTGAACGTGGCGATGGACCTCGAAGCCAACGGAGTACTTGAGCGGCACGGCGTCGAAATGATCGCGGCCAATGCGAGAGTCATCGCCAAAGCGGAAGAACGCGATCAATTCAAAGCGGCGATGGAGAAGATCGGCCTGGACGTCTGCCGTGGGCACGTCGTTCACACGATCGAGGAAGCCCGTGCGGCGATGGAGGACGTTGGTTTGCCGACGGTCGTTCGCCCCAGTTTTACGATGGGCGGATCGGGTAGCGCAATCGCGTACAACAAAGACGACTTCGACATGCTCGTCAAAAACGGGCTCGACCAGTCGCCCGTGACCGAAGTGCTGATCGAGGAATCGATCATCGGCTGGAAAGAGTACGAAATGGAGGTGATGCGCGACCGCGACGACAATGTCGTGATCATCTGCAGCATCGAAAACTTTGACGCCATGGGCGTCCACACCGGCGATTCGATTACGGTCGCCCCCGCGCAAACGTTGACCGACAAGGAATACCAGCGGATGCGTGATGCGTCACTGGCGGTCATTCGCGAAATTGGCGTCGAGACCGGCGGCAGCAACATTCAGTTCGCGATCGACCCCACGACCGGGCGCATGATCGTGATCGAGATGAATCCACGCGTCAGTCGATCGAGTGCGCTGGCGAGCAAGGCGACCGGTTTTCCAATCGCAAAAATCGCGGCAAAGCTTGCCGTCGGATACCGACTGTGGGAGTTGCCCAACGACATTACTCAAAAAACGAAAGCCTGTTTCGAACCAACGATCGACTACGTGGTCACCAAGATGCCGCGTTTCGCGTTCGAGAAATTCCCCGACGCCGACTCGACGCTTACCACTCAAATGAAGAGCGTCGGCGAAACGATGGCGATCGGGCGAACGTTCCGCGAGTCACTGCAAAAGGCAATGCGCGGCCTGGAAGTCGGCGCGTTCGGGCTCGGTAGCGATGGTCGAGATCTGTGGACAACGGACGAACGACCCGATGAACACACGATCCTGACGAAGCTGGGAACCCCCAACGCCGAACGCATTTTCTATATCCGCTACGGCCTCAAAGCCGGGATGTCGGTCGAAGACATCTACCAGGTGACTCACATCGACCGGTGGTTCCTCGACCATCTCGCGCAGATTGTTGAGCAAGAAGACGAGTTGATCGCGTTGGAGTCGCTGGATGCCGTCGATCGCGACATCATGTGGTCCGCCAAACGAAATGGATTTTCCGACCGGCAGTTGGCGCACATTTTCTCTTCCACCGAAGGCCAGGTCCGGCAAAAACGTCTTCAGTTGGGAGTTCGCCCCGTCTACAAGAGCGTCGACACCTGCGCGGCCGAGTTCGAGGCGTACACGCCGTATTACTACAGCACGTATGAGATCGAAGACGAACTTCCGCCCAAGGATGATCAAAAACGAATTGTGATTCTCGGTGGCGGCCCGAACCGGATCGGCCAAGGCATCGAGTTTGACTACTGCTGTTGTCACGCGAGTTTCGCGCTGCGTGAGATGGGCTACAAGTCGATCATGGTCAACAGCAACCCGGAGACGGTTAGCACCGATTACGACACGTCGGACATGCTGTTCTTTGAACCGCTGACCATCGAAGACGTGCTCAACATCTGCGATGCTACGCAGCCCGACGGAGTGATCGTTCAGTTCGGTGGGCAGACGCCGCTGAACCTCGCCCGTGGATTGAAGGACTGCGGTGTGCCGATCATCGGCACGAGCGTGGAAACGATCGAAGCGGCGGAAGACCGCGAGCGTTTCCAAGCCCTGATCGACGAACTCGGCCTGAGACAGCCGCCTAGCGGAATCGCGCGCAACATGGAGGAAGCGCGAAAAGAGGCCGAACGAATCGGTTACCCCGCGCTGGTTCGCCCCAGTTTCGTACTCGGCGGACGGGCCATGGAGATCTGCTACGACAAAGCCCAGTTCGAACGATACGTACTGGAGGCTTTCATCGTCGCTGACGGTCAGCCGGTGTTGATCGATCGTTTCCTCGAAGACGCAACCGAAGTCGATGTCGACGCGCTGTGTGACGGTGAAAACGCGGTCATCATGGGCATCATGGAACACATCGAAGAAGCCGGTGTCCACAGCGGCGACTCGGCCTGTGTGATCCCGCCGTTCTCGATCACTCAACCCATTCTTGCCGAACTCCGCCAAGCGACGATCAAACTTGCGACCTCGTTGAACGTCATCGGCCTGATGAATATTCAGTTCGCGATTAAGAACGAAAACGGAAGCCCCACACTCTATGTCTTGGAAGCCAACCCGCGAGCAAGCCGTACCGTGCCGTTCGTTGCCAAGGCCACCGGCGTGCCGGTGGCGAACCTGGCCACGCGGGCGATGACGGGCAAAACGCTCGAGGAACTCGGCATCGGCAAAGAACCGATTCCGCGACACGTCTCCATCAAGGAAAGCGTCTTCCCATTCCGCAAGTTCGCCGGCGTCGACATCGTACTCGGCCCCGAGATGCGCAGTACCGGTGAAGTGATGGGCATCAGCGATAAGTTTTCACTCGCATTCGCGAAAAGCCAGATCGCCGCGGGCGTGACGCTTCCCACCGAGGGCAAGGTCTTCGTCAGCCTCAGCGCTCGACACAAAGACGCCGTCGGCGGACTCGGACGCGGCCTGCGGCAACTCGGATTTGACATCCTCGCCACCAGCGGTACCGCCGACCGACTTGAAGCGGAGGGGATCGAGGTCATTCGTGTCAAAAAACTCGCCGAGGGCAAGCCGAACTTGATCGACTATTTGAAGAACGAAGACGTCGCGCTCATCCTCAATACTCCGAGCGGAAAGGGCGCCAGAACGGACGAGGGCAAAATCCGCGCTGCCGCCGTTCAGCAAGGTGTCCCCTGCATCACGACGGTCGCCGCCGCGGAAGCCGCGGTGCGGGCAATGCAGGCGATGCGAGAAGACGCGATGAGTGTGCAATCGCTCCAGGAACGATACGCCGAGTCCATTGATGAGTGATTCATCGTCACCGAAGAAGGTCACCGGAAAACCGGAATACGACCCCGCAACGTTTCGCCTGTTGGTGGTCGACAACGAGGCCGCGCACGCCCGTGCGATGACGGAGAGTTTGGAGAAGGTCGGCTACAAATGCACCGTCGCGACCAGCGGGCCGGAAGCAGCGACACTCATCGAACGCGACAACTTTGATGTGATCATTACCGACATGGTGATGAACGATGTCGACGGAATGAAGATCCTCGGACTCGCGGGCGAGCGTCTGCCGGATTGCGAAGTCGTCATGGTGACGGGGCATGCCACCGTTCCGGTCGCCGTCGAAGCAATGCAACTCGGTGCGTTCAACTTTCTTGAAAAGCCGATCACGCCCAATCGCTTGAGGGCGATCGTCGAAAAGGCCGTCGGTGCGGTTGGCCTGCGGCGACACAACAATGAGTTGATGTCACGGCTCGACGAGCGATTCGGTTTTGAGGGCATCGTCTACGCCAGCAAGAAAATGCAGGACGTCATCGATCGACTGCGACGAATCGCGGCCACGGATGCGACGGTCTTGATCACCGGCGAAAACGGTACGGGCAAAGAGGTGGTCGCGCAGGCGGTCCATCAAAACAGCCCGCGGCGGACAAAGAGCATGGTCGCGATTAACACCGGCGCGATCGCCGAAAACTTGGTCGAGAGCGAGTTATTCGGCCACGTCAAAGGCGCATTTACCGGCGCAGACGCAGACCGCGTCGGTGCGTTCGCCTACGCCAACGGCGGAACGCTGTTCTTGGATGAAGTCGGCGATATGCCATCGAGCACGCAGATCAAGTTGCTTCGTGTTCTGGAAGAGAGCAAGATCACTCGCGTCGGCGACAACAAGGCGATCAACGTGAACGTTCGCCTGATCTCGGCAACCAATCGTCCCTTGGAAGACATGATCGACGCCGGAACCTTTCGCAGCGATCTGTACTTTCGCCTCAAAGTTGTGACGGTGGAGCTCCCGCCGCTGAGAGAGAGACGCGAGGACGTCATTCCTCTCATGGACCATTTCCGCAAAATGTTCTTGCGACGCCATGACAAGGCAAACGCCCATTTTTCTCCGGCCGTCAGCAAACGCTTCTTCGCCTACGATTGGCCCGGAAACGTGCGAGAACTCCGAAACTTTGTCGAGATGATGGTGGTGCTCGATACAGATGAAAAACTGGATCTGGATGACCTTCCGCCGGAACTCGTCGATGCGGGCGAAACCACGGACGCACCCGCGGGCGAAATTTCTATCTCGGACATCCAGGCGGCTACGTCCGTCGAAACATCGCTGGTCGGGCAACCGCTCAGTGTGATCGAACGTTGGGCAATCGAAGAGACACTCAAGCTCACCAACGACAACCGCGAAGAAGCAGCCAAGATCCTCGGCATCGGTGCTCGAACGCTTTATCGTCGGTTGGACCAATACAAGAAGGAAGAAGAGTCGGAGTGACTCAATCGTCCAGCGGCTTCTGCCAACTCTCAGGCCAAGGAGCCGGATTCCACGCCATGGCAAGCGGATACGATCGCGCCTCTTCTCGCGACAAGATCCCCGCGATCAGAAAGATGTATCGCAACGCCAACGTGACGACCTGCACGAGAATCACGGTGGCGAGGAGGATATAAGTTGCCGTCAGCAGGACCTGCAAGACAGAGTAGAGGCGAGTCGGATCAAATCCCCAGCTGACAAGCCACGCCCGGACGGAGCCGATCGAAGCAATAGCGAGTATGAGCGAGGGGGCTTGGGCGAACGCCGTAAACGTGTCCGCAGCCCGTAATCGAAACGGAACATAGTGCCCCGGAAGGAGTCCCGATCGTGCAAGCGTAAACGAATCCGAATGCTTCTTGCGGCGTGGCGGCGGATCGCTTCTCGGTGGCTCGAACGGATTCGTCATCAAAACCCACGATTGCTGACGGAGTAGTAAAAGCCATAGAGGATGCCGACCAGCCATAAGATGACCACCAATGAGACGAGCAGAAGGGCACACCATGAAATGACGTGCTGCAGCGGCGAAATCCGCTCTTGCTTCAATCCGCTTGCGTAGGCCGCGACCGCCAGCTGAACGCCTCGGAGGAAGCGACGGTGAAACGGCGCGAAACGGATTGGTCGTTGTGGCGGTTCGTAGGGATTCGTCATTGCATGTCTTTCCACTCGATTCGGCAGCACTCATTTTCCGGGCGCCGGCACGTTCGTTCAACCGTTTTCTGACCAAGCACGGTTGAACTTTCACCGTCGCGGACTCATTCTTTCGGGATATTAACCGCTTTCCCGGGAAACGATCGATGTTGCGTGCCGACGTCCACAAACCCTTTTTCCGCAAGTTTCTATTCGTCTTTCTGGGTTGTCTCGCGTACTCGGGATGGTGCCTTTACGACGGACTTTGGGCCTATCCACGCCAATTGACGATCGCGATGGCCTATGAAGAACTTCCCGAAGAAGGCCGCCGCGAAGCCTGGGAAGCGATGGCCATCGAGAACGGCTGGCCGCCCGTGACGCCACAGAAGACGGCCGAGAAGATTCGCAACAACATCGGCAGTCAGTTCTTGATGATTGCGTTTTGCATGCTGTTCGGCATCCCCGCGGTGATCCTGTGGATGGGAGGACAGGGGAC
>JBCBLJ010000389.1:0-7528 GCA_038520195.1 Planctomycetota bacterium | reverse complement strand
GGTTGTGGTATCCCGCGTCAGACACTTCCAATTGGGTGAATCTCCAAATCTGCGATCTACCGGTTTCGCTGCCGCTCGAGCAATTCACTGGAAAAGACTGGCACCTCGATTTCCTGAGCGACAATCGATTACCGCTATTGTCGGTGACGCTTTCAAGGGAGTTGTTTGACAAGCCACGTCCCATCAATGTCAAACTCGACGCACCAAACCCACACATTCGCCCACTTTTTTCCCTGCGTCGAGACGTCAGATACACCGCCGGAATCAGTCAGCGAATGCGTTATCGCAACCTCCCGCGTTGGGACCAAACCCGCAAGACGCTCGCCGTTCCAGTTCCGCCGAGCATCAAGATTTGGCGGCTTCGTGACGGATCGTCCGTCTACGATGGAAAGATGACGGAGGGCTGCATGGGATTGAGATGGTTCGCCGTGATCGACCAAAGCATGGCGCTCCACGATGGCGACCTCTACCGAATGAAGGTGGAGTACGACTCCGGTGGTTTGTTTCCGAAGATCGTCACATCGCGAGACTTCCGCTATGACAGGACGCGACACGGACCATGACGCCCCGAGATCGATGATGTCGAAACCGAGACTGTCACTGAGATCGGTGTTAGCGTTCGTCGGCGCCACCTCGCTTCTGTTTGCATGGTGGGCAGACCACTCACGGCTGAAACGCCTGCTTAACGCAGAAAGGGAAAGGAACTTTCTGTCTGGAATGTCATGGCAAGAACGGAGGGCGAACGTTGCCATTGCCGCTGCGCGTAACCCTCCTGATGTCGCCATCCTGCTTTTTGCACTCTCAGCGACCCCGATTCTCAAGTTCGCGGTACCGCACTGAGAGGGTTGAAGGCGATTCCCCCCAGCGATTACCCGCATAAGGAACTGCTCTCCTCCGACGGCCGCGAGATATGCGAGTTTGAGAGATGGTTTGCGACGACGGCTCAACCATCGGCCGGGAAGCTTTGCTCGATCCTGGTTGGTCAGTGGACGAAGAGCAATCGTATGCGACGCGATCGACGAAACCGACCGATTGCCTGTTAAACTCTGTTCGAAAAGCCACTACGCATTTCCATTACGCCACCACTGGAGGGACTCTTCGTGCCGTCTCAAAACGAAATCCATCACGAGATCAACTACATCGAGCTTTCGGCCAAAGACATCGTCGAAGCCAAACGTTTCTACGGGTCCGCCTTTGATTGGCAATTCAATGATTATGGCCCCGCCTACGTGGGGATCCGCCGAAAGGAATCCACCGGAGAGTGCGGCGGAATCTGCTTGGCGGAAGAGATCGTGCGGGGAGGCCCACTCGTCATTCTCTATTCCGCTGATCTGGAGGCATCACTCGCGTCCGTGAAAGCCGCGGGCGGAGACATTTCACAGGACATCCTCTCTTTCCCCGGGGGCCGACGATTTCAGTTCCTCGACCCCAGCGGAAACGAACTCGCCGTCTGGTCGGACAAGCCGACACCCGAGGAGTAAGACGCATCGATCCGAATCCATGGTATCTGATTCGGGACCTCGTCGTTGTCCGACCTAACCGATCAACTCGGTGATCACCTCGCCGCCGAACTGGGAAAGCTGTTTGTAGCGCCCCGCGTGGAAGTAGGTGAGTTTATTGTCGTCCAGACCGAGCAGATGCAATAGTGTGACGTGAACGTCGCGAATCGGGTGCACGACTTCGACCGCCTCCGCCCCGATCTCATCGGTCGCACCGACGATGGCTCCCTTCTTGACCCCGCCGCCGGCGAACCACATGTTCATTGCGTCGACATTGTGCCCGCGCCCGATCGACGTCACGCCCCCGCGGTAGTTGTTGTCCGGCGTCCGTCCGAACTCTCCGGTCCAAATCACAAGCGTCTCATCCAGCATCCCACGAGATTTCAGGTCCTTGATCAGTGCGGCGATCGGCTGATCGACACTGTTGATCCTGGATGAATGGCCTCGTTCGATATAGTCATGGCTGTCCCAACCGCCGGAGAAGATTTGAACGAAGCGCACCCCCTTTTCAACCAGCTTCCGCGCCATCAAACACTGTTTTCCGAACGCGGACGTTTCCTTTCGGTCCAAGCCGTAGGCCTGCCGGGTTTTCTCGGATTCGGTTGAAAGGTCGACGACTCCCGGTACCGACGTTTGCATTCGGTAAGCCAATTCGTAACTCTCCATTCGCGCCTGCAGTTCAGCGTGCTCGGGATGCGCGGCGGCATGTTTCGCGTTGAGCATCGCGAGCCGATCAAGCGCCTTTCGCTGGTGCTGTCGCGTCTTGAATCCCGGCGGATTCAAATCCAGGATCGGTGACCCCGTCGAGCGAAGCCGGGTTCCCTGATAGTACGCTGGCAGAAAACCATTGCTCCAATTCGACGGCCCAGCCTGCGGGAGCGCGAGCTCCGTCATCACGACGTAACCCGGCAGGTTCTGATTCTCGGAACCGAGCCCGTACGTCGCCCAGGCCCCGAGTCCGGGATCGCCTCCCAATCGGCTCCCGGTGTTCATCTGCAGCAAAGCCTCGGGGTGATTCAGAGACTCTGCTTGGCAACCGCGATACACACACAGCTCGTCGGCGACTTCGGGATCGGCAAGAAACTGCCATGGCTCCGACATCACAATTCCAGAGTTCCCAACCTTTCGCGACTTAAACGGACTTCCGACGAAGAATCGCTTTCCGGTCGCCAATCCTTTCGTCCGAGTCGACTCGGAAAGGTGTAGCGAGTTCAGCTTTTCCTTTGGATCGAACGTATCGGCCTGGGAAGGCCCGCCCTCCATAAAAAGCATGATCACCGCTTTGGCTTTCGCCTCGAGCATCGGCGGTTTCGGCGTGAGCGGGCCCGTCGCCGCATCCGCGGCTCGCAAATCGGTCAGCGCCAGTGACCCGAGGGAAGCCCCCAGCCCGAACAAGACGTCTCGGCGAGGAATGATTCCGTGATTCATCATTTGGTTCCAGGAAGGATTTCGATCGCCTAGTACACGTAAAGGAACTCGTTGGAGTTCAACAAAAGTAAGCAAACGTCGGCTAAAGCTCGTGTGTCCGCATCGACAGTCCACGGTTTCGCATCTGGCAGATAGTCCTCGTACACATTCAGCCTTTCGATGAACTCAAACGGCTCGCCGGTGAATTCCTCCACCAAAGACCGTGTGACTTGAGTTGGATACTCAACGGGTTCCGGAGGATTCGCGTCATGATACGACTTCATCTCGAGTAGGTATTCATGAAGCGTTCGCTGCTCCTCCTCCGACGGCAAACGGCCATACGCCAGCTGCACGGCACGTTGAATCCAACGTTTCGTTTCATCAGGATGCTCCTCCTGGATTCGTAACGCAAACGCGATGGACCGATCCGTCATGATGTCGCTGTTGAGCAGGGTGAATGCCTGGGGCGAGACGGAGGCAGAATCCCGAAGCTCACACGATTCATTGGGGTTGGGCTGATTCATGATTTCCAGGAAGGGATCCGCCTGTCCTCGAACACGATACGCATAGATCGTCCGCCGATTGCGTTCCCCTGGTGTCCGCGATGGTTGATGAGCAGGAGCGATGGAAAACTGAATCATTCGCGGTTGGAGCGCGACTTCCATGTTGATCTCAGGCATGATCGGAACGCCACCAAGTTCTGGATTGAGCTCGCCGGTCACCGACAGGATCGCGTCGCGCAGCTCTTCGGCCGACAGACGGCGAATCGGAAACGAGGCGAGCAACTCGTTGTTGGGATCGACCGCCGCCTGATTGTCGGCATCGACCGGGCGTGACGCGCGCTTGTAAGCGCTGGAGGAGACGATCAAGCGGTGCAGCCGTTTGATCTTCCATCCGTTTTCGATGAAGTCCGCAGTGAGCCAATCGAGCAATTCCGGATGCGTCGGCTTGCTACCCTTCGCGCCGAAGTTATTCGACGTCTTGACCAACCCAGCACCAAAATGCGTCTGCCAAATACGATTCACGATCACCCGAGCGGTCAGTGGGTTGGCATCGTGTGCAATCCATTTCGCAAACGCGAGACGGCGTTCTTCCACTGCTTCGCTGATTTCGTACGGTCGTTCCTCGCTAAAACCAGCTGACAACCCGGTCGCACTGAGAACTCCGGGAGCGACCGCCGCTAACGGGGCTTCGAGCGCGCCGCCACCAAGGATAAAGTTCTCTGGACGCCAGTCGAGGTTGGGGCTTTTCGGTGCCCGCAACTTTCGGCCGTTGATGAAGTGTGCGGCCTTGCCGTTGTACACTGCCTGAGCAAGCGGCTCGTAACGTTCGAGTCGGCGTTCCCAAATCCAAACGTCCTGCTCTCGGACCTTCTTGATCCCCTTTTCTTCCGGCGTGAGCCCCACGTGCCGCGGCGGTTTCCTATCTTCGGGATCCTTCTTCCTCCCGTTTTCGTCCTTGTAAGGCAAATCATGTTCGGCATACCACTTCTTGGCCGCGGCCTCTTGTTTGTTGTTCACCGTTGCCAATTCCGACTTGGCGTAGGCTAGCAGCTCCTCGACCAGCTTTCGCTTCTCGGTAAACCCATTGCGGTTCTCTTCTTCAAGGAATTCTGCGTTCATCTCGGCCGGTTGAGTCGCCGCGAAAGCCGCATACATGCTGTAGTAGTCGCGTGTCGGGATCGGATCAAACTTGTGGTCGTGACACTTACAGCACCGCATTGGCATCGCCAAAAACGACTGTCCGACATTGTGCACCAGATCGTCCAAATAGATCTGTCGAGCTTCTTCTTTGGGAATCATGGCCGTCCCCCACGGGCCCATCCTCAACATGCCCGTCGCCACGAGTGCTTCGGGGTCATCCGGTCGGTATTCGTCGCCCGCGATTTGTTCGAGGACAAACTCGTCAAAGGGTTTGTCTTCGTTAAACGACCGAATCACATAATCCCTGTAACGCCAAGCATTCGATCGCTCGTAGTCATTTGAAAAGCCAGCGGTGTCGGCATAGCGAACCACATCCAGCCAGTGTTGAGCCTGCCTTTCACCGTATTGGTCGCTCTCGAGGAGCCGAGCGATCAACCCGCTCCAAGCCTTTCCCGCATCGTCTTGCCACGAGTCTCGGAACGTCTTGATTTCCTGCGGCGTTGGCGGGAGCCCGGTTAGGTCGAACGTCACCCGACGAATCAGAGTCGCAGGGTCTCCTTGCGGCGCCGAATTCAGATTGACATCGGCGAGTTTTCGGTCAATGAATCGGTCGATCGGGTTGTCTTCCGGTAATTCGCCGCCTGGAATTTCGGGTTTCGTGATTGGCTGAAACGCCCAGATATCTTCCTTCTGGTATCGCCGGTAAGTCCAATCATCCCCCAGCCCGCCGCTGGTGTCGACGATCATGCCGTCAGCGTTCTCACGCACCGAACGCTCCGCCTTGCGGATGCGATCCTGGGTCGCATCGTCGGGCCACGGCGCGCCCGACTCAATCCAATTTCGAATCCAATCGACTTCCTGTTCAGTCAGACGATCGTTCTCCTTGGGTGGCATCTCCAGTCCGTCCCAACGAACGGCTTGATAGAGCGTGCTTTCCTCCGGATGCCCGGGCACCAAAGACGTTTCCTCCGATTCGCCCCCCTTCAGCATCCCCTCGCGGGTGACCAAGTTGTAGTCACCGCGAATGTCGGACGCATCGCCGCCATGACACCCAAAGCACTTCTGCTTGAGCAGAGGGAGCACCTTCAGGGTGAACAGTGTGTCCGCATCGTCGCCACGTGCGGTCGAAGAACCGCCAAAGACAATCAGCGTCGCCACGCAGACAACACACCATGATTTGAAGAGCAACTTAGGGTTTGCCATTGAGGTACATCTCCTGAATTTCATTTGCACTCAGAGCCGCCGCGAAGATCGCAAACTCGTCCATCCGCCCGTTGAGATTCCGAATCGCAAACACTTCATCGGGACGTGTCGGAATCGACCAATTTCCAATCGAGGCCGTGCCAAGCCGTGTCGTCGTGACGATCAAGGAGTCCTCGATCGACTCTTGATGAAGTATCTTGCCGTTAAGGTAATGCGTGATCCGTCCGTCGTCCGCTGCGTAGGTCGTCGCAAGATGAAGCCAACGACCGCTCATCGAGGGCTTCCAGAATGGCGGTGACAAAACTGGCTGGTGCGTTGGCATCGAAGTCTTGGCCGGGGCATCCGGCTTGTGCCGCACCGAGAAGAACAACTGTCCTGTGTCCAGGATCTGCCAGTGAGGTTCCCCTTGGTTGTACGCATCGGTGAGAAACAGCGAGTTGTACCACCGGTCGAGACTGTCAATCTTGACCCAGCAAGCGAACGTCAACGAATCAAACTCGCCAGGAATGCTCACACGGACTCGATCACCCGGTCGCTTGAACTCCAGCGCCGATTTCTCCTGCCAACGTCCCCTGACCCGCGAGGCACCAACGATCGCACCGTCGAGCTCTTCGTCGACGGGCTCACGACTACTCTGAAGCGTACGCTTCCATCCGCCCACTTGATCGAAGGTGTAGTAGGCGATGAGCCGCGGGTCTCGACGCAGTGTCTTGGACCAGGATTGCCAACGCTCGAAACGGGCGTGTCGCTCTCCACCCGCACGAGCTTCGAGTGAAGCGATATCGACAAACCGATCAGGCGTTGCCTTCGACGTCGTGAACCCACCGGCTTCTGTGGTCGCGATCGCTTGGCCTGCCTCCAGCAGCTGCTTTCTTTGGTCAGGGACGTGCAACTCGACCTCGCCATCGAAGACTTGAACGTCTGTCCCATCGTCTGAAACCTCCAACGCAAACTCCGTACCGAGATCGACCACCGTCATGTCATCGACCTCGATCGAGAATCCTCGGGCCGCCGGCGGGACGTGTGCACGGAAGCGACCGCGATGGACGCGAGCCAATGTCGATGATTTAAGATCGATTTCGGCAGGTCCCTCCACCACGACCGTCGCCCCACAGAAAAACTCGATTTGCGCATAGCCTTCTGCGATCGACAGACCGCCGGGCGAGATCGCATCACCCACCTGAAGCTCGTTCTGCCGATTCCCTCCCCATCGCAAATCGACCGCTCGAGTGAGCAGCGCAATGCCATTGGAAGTCGCCTCGCGTGGCGTCGACGACTCCGGCCCCGACGTCGCGGTCGCCGATTGGTCGGCTTCCACTTGGACCGCTCGCTGGCGCGTCGCCAACTCGAGGTACAGCATTCTGCCGCCGAGCACGCAGACTAAAAGGCTTGCGGCGATCGCCCACCAACGCCGTCCTTTCGCAAGACGGTTGATCCCAACGACTGAATCATCACCAGTGCTCGCTGGTTCGGAAATCGCGGTCGCTCGATCGGGAATCTCCGCGGCCGTCAGTGGCAGCCCCGAATCAACGTCAAGACGCAACGCCGCACCGAGCATCTGTTGCCGCACAAAATGACGACGAGCCTCCGCGTCGGATCGCAAAATCTCACGCAACCGAGCGATCCCGACCTCGTCGAGCGTTCCCGATTCCCAGTCAAACAGAAGCGAATCCAGTTCATCCCGCAGCGGACTCATGGCAATGTCTCCCCCTGCACCCGACGCTCAACACAGTCGGCCAGCTCCCGTCGCACTCGCAGGATCCCCGTCTTGACCGC
>JBCBLJ010000624.1:0-5150 GCA_038520195.1 Planctomycetota bacterium | reverse complement strand
TCGCGCCGGTTTTGCCCCACCGTTTTTGTCTCCCGATCCAAAGGTTCTCAACGATGCATATCCGTTGGCGTGGCATGGAACTTCCGAGCACATTGGAAGTCGACCGCGAATCGCTCTCTCAAACCTACGGCAAGTTTTCTGCCGAACCGTTTGAGCGTGGTTTCGGCACCAGCATCGGAAACAGCCTGCGAAGAGTCTTGCTCAGCAGTTTGATGGGTAGCGCCGTCACCCAGATCAAGATCCGCGGCGCCCAACACGAGTTTACGAACATCCCCGGTGTCCTCGAAGATGTCACCGAGATCGTTCTTAACGTCAAGAGTCTCGTCGTCCGCAACCACAGCGAAGCGACACGGGTGATTGCGATTGAAACCGACAAGGCCGGCGAAATTCGGGCCGGTGATATTCAAACCGATTCCGACGTCGAAATCATCAACAAGGACCTCGTCTTGGCCACGCTCACCGACGACGTTCCATTCATGATGGAGATGGTCGTCGAGAACGGTCGAGGCTACGTCCCGGCGACCGAGCACAGCACCGTCGATCACGAAATCGGGATCATCCCCGTCGATGCGGTTTATAGCCCCATCACCCGCGTGCGGTACGTCGTCGAAGAAACCCGCGTGGGTCAAAAGACCAACTACGACAAGCTGAACTTGGAAGTCTGGACCGACGGAAGCGTCAACCCGGAACTGGCATTGGTTGAGGCCGCGAAAATCCTTCGCAAGCACCTCAACCCGTTCGTTCAATACCGCGAATTGGGTCCGAGCATCTTCTCGGCCGCTCGCGGGGGAGCCGGTTCTCCAGAGGCTCAGTTGGAAGCCAAGCTCAACATGACACTCGCTGATTTAAGACTGTCGGTCCGGGCGAACAACTGCCTTGAAAGCGAGAACATTCAAACGGTCCGTGATCTCGTTCAGCGAAACGAAGACCAACTACTGGAAGTGCGGAACTTTGGCGACACCACGCTAAACGAAGTTCGCGAAAAACTTGCTCAATACGGTTTGCACCTGGGGATGCGAGTCCCCGCGCAGCCCCTGTTCTAAAAACGCCCAACAAACCCAAACGTCATGCGACACCGACGACGAGGCCGCACGCTGGGACGAAGCCCCAGTCACCGCAAGGCCATGCTGAAAAACCTCGCCAGCGCGCTCTTCCTGACCGAACGCGACGCCGAGTTCGACGACAACGCTCCAAAGGTTGCCGGCCGAATTACGACGACGCTTCACAAGGCAAAAGAAGTTCGTCCGCTGGTCGAAAAGTGCATCACGATCGCTAAGAAAGCGCTGCCGCACGCCGACGCCGCCAAAGAGTTCAGCTGCGACGCTGGCCGAAACACCGAGGCTTACCAGCAGTGGCGCAAAAGCGACGACTGGACAAAGTGGTGCGACGCACGTGCTCCCTACGTTGCCGCTCAGCGCCGAGTCGTTCAGTTGATCGGCGACCGCGAGGCGACGGCGGTTCTCTTCGACACGATCGCCGAGCGATACGTTGACCGCCCCGGCGGATACACCCGTGTCATGCGGTTGGCAATGCCGCGTCTGGGTGATGCCGGGACACGCGCGATTCTGGAATTGGTCGGCAAGAACGACCGTGTCACTCGCAAGGCCGAGAAACCGGCCTTCGACGTCGAAGATGACGAGCCGCAAGACGAGTCACCCGTCGCGGAATCCGAAGAGGACACCGCCGTCGCGGCAGAGGCGTCCGCCGACGAAAAGTAGGCTGAAGTAAACCGCTCGTTCCAACATCAATGCACGTCCGCGAAAGCGAAGGCCCCGGCCTTCGCTTTTTTTCTCCGACTTGAAGTCGATGCTGAAGATGTCGCTCTAGCGCCGTGCGACTTGGCCTCGCTGCAGATTCCGTTGCTGGGCATCGATCCAGTCTTTGATCTCAGCCCAAATGACCTTGCCGAGCGTTCGGTCTCGGTAGGCCAGGCGTGCATATCCCGTCTGACCGGCATGCACGACTTCATTCGATTCCATCTCGATAAGCACCTTCACGCGTGGACGAAGCAAATGCAGCTCACTTCCGTCGACGCTCGGGCGAACCGCGATCGGACCACCCGCTGAACCGGCCAAAGCCTCGTGTCGGAGCGCCGTCTCGGCGCGTGGCAAGACCCTCTCGACGCGGCCGTGAACCTCTCCGGTGCCCCAGAGATGTACTTGGATGCCACGCCCCAGCGCCTTTCGGAGAACGTCTGCATCTAACGGCGTCGCGAGTCCGACGAGCTTCATTTCGCGGCCGGTTCCGATCACGAAGAGTGCCTCGCCCCGACGAACCAGCATCCCCATTCGCGACGCAGCGTCGGTCGCCGTGATCACTCCTTTCGCCGGCGCAATGACCCTCAGTTCACGTAACTGTTCGCGAACATGATCCAGTCGACTGCGCAAATACACTTGCGTTTCTCGTTCCGCTTGCGCGGCGGAGATGGCTTCCTTTGCTACGAGTTCGCGCTCGCGTAACGAGGACCGCTCAAGCTCAAGCAGGAGGTTCTCATGCTCCACTTTGAGTTCCGGATTCGATAAGAGTGCGAGCGTTTGTCCCGCTTCGACTCGATCACCGACGTTGAAGAAACTCCGTTCGAGCACGCCGCCCGCACCGGGACGCACTTCCTGAAGTGGATAGTAGTCCGCCACCAACGGCATGCGGGCGTGCGAGTACCAGGGGACCAAGTACCAGGACAACACCAACAGCCCGACAAAAGAAACCGCAATCATTGCCAAACGCGACCCTCGAATCGCGGCGAAGTTCCCGATGGCCGACCCCAACAAACGAATTCCCGGCAAGAGTAGCCAAAGCGTCATTGCGATCAATGCGATCAGAACACCCGCTCCATGAAACAGCACCATCGCTGAGAGAAGAAGTGAGACGCAAACCGTAATCCGCCAGATCAGAGCCGCGATCGCGTAGAACTTGATGACGCGTTGCTTTCCTTCGGGCCAACTCGGCGGCTGGACGGGCATCCCCAGCACATAACGCTTTCCGACGAAGGCAAGCCACTGTCGACCGCGCGTCGCGAGGTTCGGCAACTCCAGCCAATCGGCGAGAAGGTAATAGGCATCGAAACGCATCAGTGGATTCGCGTTGAAGAGCAAGGTGACGACCGACGCAGTCACCATAACGTTCATGGCGTGTTGCCGGACGAGAGGATCCTCCGCACGCAACCAGACAAGTGTCGCGATCGCGGCCACAAGGAGTTCCAAGAGCATTCCTGCGGCCGATACAAGCATCCGCTGCCACTTGCTCGCGAGACGCCAACTCTCTGTGACATCGACGTACGGCATCGGCACGAATAGGACGAAAACCAATCCGGCTTCCTTGACGTTGCCCGCGAAGCGACGAAATGCCATCGCGTGCCCCATCTCATGAAGCAGCTTCAGCGCCGCAGCCGCAACGATCAGCCAAAGCCAATTGTCGGAGGCAAGCACACCACGTGAGTCGAGATGCCACTCGCCCAGCGAGACGATCGCCTGCAAAAATGCCAACAGGACGATAGCAAACCAAACGAGCAGACCAAATCGACTGAAGATAAGCCGCGCAACAGAATCCAGTCGCTGCAGCAGCGGCATTGGATTACAGAGCGCGAGACGCTGGATCATTGGGTTGAGACGCTCGCGTACGTCTCGCGACAGTCGCTCACCCCGAGCGGCGTTGAGTCGAGGAATGCTACGTGACTGGTCCGTTGTGGCGAGTGACTGGTCGATCAACCATTTGGACAGCGTTAATGCTTCATTTTGATCGAGCGCCTCGCCACCTTGGGTCGACGCGGTCAAACTCATCGCCTCAGCAATCGTTCGGCGGCCGTCAAGTAACGAAACAAAGCTGTACTCCGCGAGCCCGAGTCGGAAAAACCTTCCGCCGAGTGGATCTTCCAGGACATAGCACACATGTCCGTCGTTCGCCTGAACCGACACGCGAAGGTCGCTTCGAAGTTGAGGGGACATCCCGAGAACTTCGACCGATAGATGTGACTCTTCGTTCATTCGGCCCTTGATCAAAACGGCATCGACGCGCGAAACCTCTCGGCCGCTCGGTGAAACAAGATCCAGCCGACGCTGCGCGATTCGCAATCGATCTTTGCGGTCCCCTTCATGCCCGGCCGGACGACATGGCCTGGGTTTTCGATCTTGGATTCGATTACAAAAACGTTGTCGTCGTCTCGAACCTCCGCGCGGGGTCGAATTCGTTCGACGACCGTTCGAATCGGCTCGGTGCCAAATCCATCCAGATACAACTCGATGGGCTCGCCGACTTTGATGTGCTGAATGTCTTCCGCCGGGACCCCGACTTCCACCTGCAACGTTTCGAGCGGCGCAATTTCATAAACAACTTGGCCTTTCGAGACCGGATAGTTTTCCCTCCGATCCAGACTTCCCGACAATACGATGCCGTCGATCGCGCTGACCATCTCGAGTCTGGATTGATTGAATTCGAGCAACGATTGACGGTTCGCGAGGGTGCGGACCTCGAGATCGGCCATCAATGCTTGCGACGTTTCGTAGTTGGCGACATGAGACTCGCGTTTCTTTTCCGCGCGTTCTCGCTCGGCCTCAACACCGGCCAATTCCCAATGAAGCTCGCGACCGTCCATTCTCGCCAAGCTCTGCCCCGCGCGGACTTCGGTGCCGGGCTCCACGAAGGTCGTTTCAAGTAAACCATCGTACGGTGCGACGCAGAACCGGCGTTCGACGGGTTCAATCACTACCTGCCCACGCACGCGGTGGGTCAGGGAGCACGTCAATAGCACCAGCAGTGACAACGCGCCGACAACCGCGCCAAGTGTTCGTGCCAGGCTTTTTCGCTTGAACAAACTTCGCGTGGATCGACTCAGCCACCCACGTTCGTTTCGCCGCGTGATATGCAGAGCTTCGCCGAGCGGTTCACTCAATGCCTGGATCATTCCGGGCATCGCGTTGAAGATCGAGTTGTCACGTGCGGTGATCACCCCCAATGCCCCGATCTTCTCTCCCTCGCTGGTGACGAGCGGTACGCTCATCACACTCCGACCGCGGGAGAGAGCCTGATGAGCGAGCAGTTGGTCGGGTCGCTGTCCCGGCAGAGGTGGCCAGGAACTAAACTCGCCACGAGTCACCGCTTCATCCAGCACCGAACGCATGCTCCCAGCCAACTCGGTGTTGGGATCAATCTCCGAC
>JBCBLJ010000695.1:0-4494 GCA_038520195.1 Planctomycetota bacterium | reverse complement strand
TGTTTCGAGGAGGAACTGATCATCGCTGCAACGCCAGACTTCGAACGCTCGTGCGATGGGCGCAAGATCCGAACTGATCAACAACGCTGTTGCCGTCGGCATGCCGGTTCTCTCAGACCAGTTCCTGGCAACAGCGTTGTTGATCAGTTCGGATCTTGCGCCCATCGCACGAGCGTTCGAAGTCTGGCGTTGCAGCGATGATCAGTTCCTCCTCGAAACACTCGCCTACCAGAATCTGCCTCCCGCAATGCGACTCCAGGAGGGTGCGACGGTTCCAATCAATGGTTCGTTGCCGGGGCTCGCTTTGGAGGCCGGTGCGGCGTGCGTGACCAACGATTCCGCGATCCTTCGTTTCGGTCGCGGTGACGAGGCACTCAACGGCCGTGGTATTGCGGTGCCGTTCTTCGAAGGAGAGCGGCTGACAAACGTGCTCACGTTGGTGTTGTGAGGTCCCGAGCATGAGCACTACCCTTCCCGTCGTCAATCGCGACGCCAATCTGATTGACCGATTGCTCGAAGAGCAGCAATCGCTTTCTGCCGTCGAGCAATTTAGCCGTTGGCATGAAGCCGGTGAGTCTGCAACGACACCTGCGCAAGAAAAGTACTACAAGCGACTGTTACCCGCCTCGGTTCCGATGCCGGGACAGCAATTGGCGTTCGAGGTCGATCTGGATGCGTGCAGCGGCTGCAAAGCGTGTGTTGTCGCGTGTCACACACTCAATGGGCTCGAAGAGAATGAAAGCTGGCGACGTGTCGGCACGCTGGTGATCGGCGATGATACCGAGCAGTCACCGGCAGCGATTCAGCACGTGACGTCCGCTTGCCACCATTGCGAAGACCCGGGTTGTCTCAACGGATGCCCGGTCAAAGCGTACGACAAGGATCCCGTAACGGGTATTGTTCGGCACTTGGATGATCAGTGTATCGGCTGCAAGTATTGCACGATGATGTGTCCCTACGAGGTGCCACAGTACAGCGACCGGCTGGGTATTGTTCGCAAGTGCGATTTGTGCCACCAACGGCTAAGCGTGGGTGAGGCGCCGGCGTGCGTGCAGTCCTGTCCAAATGAAGCGATTCGGATTACGGTCGTTTCAACAGAGACTCAGGTGTTTTCAGAGACCGATGCCGTTGTACCGACCGCACCAAAATCGAATATCACTCGGCCAACGACGGCGTATACCCGCGCTCAGTCACTCGATCAAACGAAGGCACGGCCTCAGGACGAGAATGTCGATGAAGTCGCTGAGAGTCACTGGCCCCTGGCACTCATGTTGGTCGCGACGCAGGTATCGGTCGGCATGCTGGTCGCTGAAACACTTGTCGCAACGGTGGCGTGGCTGATTGGCACGCCACTGGCCCCGACCATCACTCTCGCGACCGCGATCGCCGCGTTTTTGATCGGCAATGCGGGATTGGCCATCGCTCCGCTTCACCTCGGCCAGCCGCTGCGCATGTGGCGTGTTTTCTTAGGGTTGCGGACCAGTTGGCTCAGTCGCGAGGCGGTTGTGTTGGGTAAGTACATGGGCGCATTGTCGATCGCCATCGCGTTGTATTCGATGCCAATCCTGCGCGATGCGGGTTGGTTACCAGGGTTCATGGACATTGAGTTGCCGTCTTGGCTCGGTCGAACGCTACTCCTCATCAGCGTGCCATTGGGCCTCGTCGGTTTGTACTGCAGCGCGATGATTTATATCGCGACAGGACGCCAGCTTTGGCGTTGGGATCGAACCATCCCAAGGTTTTTCGGAACCGCCGCGCTCGGCGGGACACTCGCCGGTGGGATGGTACTCGCGATGATGGGTGCCTCCGGCGCGTCGTCGGTGCTTTGTCTTTGCGCCGCGGCGATCGGGTTTTGGAAGCTCTCCCACGAACGAAGCGTCTACTCCAGTGCGTCCGACGGTGACGACTATGACCGTCGTTCGCGACAAGTGATCCGGCGATACCTCTCACGGCCGTGTTCGCTGAGGCTGTTCTTTGGGGACACCGTCTTTGCGTTGTCGGCTGCGGCGGGGGCGTTTGGATTCTTTTCGCCAACGGCGGTCGCCGCATTGTCAGTGCTCGCCTTTGTGTCGCTCTTGATCGGTGAGAGTCTTGAGCGATTGCTGTACTTCCAAAGCGTCGTCTACGACCGCATGCCAAGGACACTGTGAAAGCAACGCCATGAGTATTGCCACTCCGAAATCGCTGACCGAAGGTGATGATTCGCACCGCCGCCGCATCGAGTTGCCACAGGTACTCCAGGCGCGGACGGGAGAGATGACTCGTGAGTTGCTGCTGAATCCCGGCAGTCACGGACTCGGGATGACTCACGAATCGTTGCAAGCGGATGCGACGACCGTGGCGGCGTGCGGTTACTGCAGCACTGGTTGCGGATTGCGGCTTCATGTTCGCGAAGGCGCGGGCGTTGGCTTGACCCCGGAAACGGAGTACCCGGTGAATCTCGGGATGGCTTGCCCGAAAGGATGGGAAGCACTTGAGATTCTGGATGCCGATGATCGAGCAACGTACCCGCTGCTTCGGAATGCCAGTGGCGAGTTGGAACGCGTGGACTGGGACACCGCGTTGTCGACCTTTACCGAGCGATTCAAAGGAATCCAGGCGAAGTACGGCAATGATTCGGTCGCCTTTCTAAGCACCGGACAGATCCCGTCCGAAGAGATGGCTTTCCTTGGCGCGCTGGCCAAGTTCGGAATGGGCGTTCGCCATGGCGACGGTAATACACGTCAATGCATGGCGACGTCGGTGGTGGCCTACAAACAGTCGTTCGGTTTTGATGCGCCTCCGTACACGTACGACGACTTTGAACACAGCGATTGTCTCGTGTTCGTCGGTGCCAATCCGTGCATCGCTCACCCGATCATGTGGGAGCGCGTGCTGCGAAATCAAAACCGCCCGGAGATCATCGTGCTCGACCCGCGGCGCACCGAAACCGCGATGGCCGCGACGCAGCACTTGCAGCTGAAACCGAAGGGTGATTTGACGCTGCTGTATTCGATGATCCAGCACTTGATCGAGATCGATTGCATCGATCATGACTTCGTCGGAAAACACACGACGGGGTTTGAGGAACTGGCCGAATTCGTGCAAGCGTTCCGGGCGGACGATGTCGCCGACGATGTCGGCATTGGCGCCGACTCGATTCGCAAGGCGGCCCAGAGCGTTGGCCGCGCAAACGCCGCTTCGTTGTGGTGGACGATGGGCGTCAACCAGAGCTACCAGGGCGTCCGAACCGCTCAGGCGATTATCAATATCGCGTTGATCACCGGGAACATTGGAAAGCCCGGCACGGGTGCGAATAGCATCACCGGTCAATGCAACGCGATGGGGTCGCGATTGTGGAGCAACACCACGAATCTCTTCGGACATCACCGCTTCGAATCAGAGGCGGACCGAAATCGGGTCGCATCGATTCTGAACATCGATGTAGATCGAATCCCGACCGAGGGAAGCTGGGCCTACGACCGCATTATCGAAGGTATCGAACGCGATGAGATCAAGGGCCTGTGGGTCATCGCGACCAACCCGGCTCATAGCTGGATCGATCAGGGCAACTGTGAACGACTGTTGGACAAGCTTGAGTTTCTCGTCGTGCAAGACATGTATGACTCGACGGAGACGGCGCAGCGGTCGGACCTTGTCTTACCGGCGGCTGGTTGGGGTGAAAAGGACGGGACCTTCATCAACAGCGAGCGACGCTACGGTTTGCTCAAAAAGGTCCGTCGTGCCCCGGGCGAAGCGCTCGCCGATTTTCAGATTTTTCGCGGCGTCGCCGCCTACTGGGGCGTTGGCGAAGTGTTCGCCGATTGGACGCACCCCGAAGCCGTTTTTGAAATGATGCAGCGGGCCAGCGAAGGCCGGCCAAACGACATCACTGGGATCGCGGGTTATCGACAGATCGACGAGTGTGGCGGCATTCAATGGCCATGGTCAAAACAGGACGCGGCGTCGGGAGAGAATCCACCGCAACAGCGGCGGCTGTTCGAGGATGGTCGGTTTTGCCATCCGGACGAGAAGGCGAAGCTGCTGGTCGATGAAATCACGCCGATGCCGGAACCGCCAGACGAGGAATTTCCTTTCCTTTTGCTCTCCGGACGCGGCACCGTCAGTCAGTGGCACACACAGACGCGAACGAGCAAGAGCAAGATTTTGCGTCAACTGTATCCCGAGGATCCCTACGTCGAGATTCATCCGGCTGACGCCCGCGCGATCGCGATCAACAACGGAGATCGCGTCGAATTGAAATCAAGACGCGGTTCCATCGAAGTGACCGCCATGGTCACACCCACGGTGCGTCCGGGGCAGGTCTTCGTGCCGATGCACTACGACGTAACGAATCAGCTAACGCTCGCCCACTTTGATCCCCATTCGCGTCAACCGAGCTACAAGGACTGCGCGGTGCAAGTGAATCCCTCCCCGACACGATGACCTAGCCATGTCTGACAAAGGCTTTACCGAAGAACAAAAGCAGTTTCTCTCCGGGTTTGCATTCGGCAG
>JBCBLJ010000146.1:0-13338 GCA_038520195.1 Planctomycetota bacterium | reverse complement strand
CTCAACTCTCAACTCTCAACTTTCAACTTTCCCCCGCCACCAGCCTTTGACGTACCATCGCAAGAACCAGAGCGGAAACAGCAAAACGGGTATCCACGGTACCATCGCGATGCTGCCCACCAAGAGGTCTTCGCCGCCGCGACGGAGCGAGCGCGTGGAGTCTCCCCACGACTTTGTGATCCGCGAGATCAATGTGGGCGGCTGCGGTGGTACATACTCTTTCTGTTCGCGGCATTCGATCGTGACCGTCGTGAGCGTTGTTTGGTCTCGAAGGTACCGCATTCGACCTTCCATCGTCTCGATCTCTTCTCGAACGCGTGCCAGTTCACGTTCGATCTCGAGGACCTCGGCGAGTTTCCCCGCTCGCTGATCGAGCATCGAGAGGATTCGCGTCTCGAGCCGTTTCTTGTTGGCGATTCTGGCTTCGAGATCGACGTACTCCTCGGTCACATCCTCGGCGTTCTCGGTCCGTGACTCGGTGAACCCGAGCCCGACGACACCGCTCAAGAACGCGTCATAGGAATCGACGGGGACACGCACCACCCAGCGACCGGACTGACTGTTTCGATAGCGACGGTTGGTGTCGCTGCTGGCGACGAAACCCTTATTTCGGCTCACCAATCGAGGCAGTTCCGCCTCGAATTCAGCGTAGTCGTCGACCACCAGATCGACCGACGCCGTGTAAACTATCTTGCGACTCGATTCACCCCGCTTAGTTCCATCGGCCGGCAGAGGCGTCGCATCGGCGATGTCACTCTTGCCGAGTGACTGCGCGTCCATCGTTTCGACGGCCTGATAGCTGGCGACCTCATTGGGCATCGACTCCAATGCGGCTCCACAGCCGCTGAAAAACAACAGCAAGGCGACGGCGAGCATCCGTCGAAGTGATCGACGGTGAAAATGGACTGTACTCATGGTGAACCCTGAAATGTGATCAAGCGCCGGCGACACGGCTGTGCCCGGTAAGACGATTCGGCGGCCCTTGCGGATTTAGGAAAGCCGCTTGCCCTTCGGCAAGACTATCGAGAACGAATCACCCACGGAGCCCGCGATGCGACTGATTATTCTCTGCCTGCTTGCCGTCATCGTCGCGAGCACCCCAACGGCGTCCGCCGATGACAGCCCAATTTCGAGCGACGCGCGAGGCCAACACATCGCCCTCGAGGTCGAAAGTTCAAACAATCCCGTTTTCCATGGGTTGGAGATTCAAGCAACCGGCGATACCGAACGCCGATGGGTGAATTTGCGTGGCCCGGCGTTCGTGTCGATACCGATGAAAGAGTCACCTGAGCCCGCCTTCCTAACTTGGTACACGATCCGAAAACCGAAATCGGAGACTCCCAAGAGAATCAAGCTGCGGGATGCTTACAGCGGCGATCGTGAATTCACCGTTTCCACGTCCGCGCCCGCTTTCTTCTTGATGCCCGCACAGCGATTGGGAGATGGCCCGCCGGCCGAGGTCCCGGAATCGTTGAATCACTTCATCGCATTCGAGATCGCGGATCCGGAATCGCTCGCGCTTCCCGAGCCAACGCCGGGGAGGCCACGCTACATCTGTCTGCCGGCCGAAGAGTGGCACCACGAAGAGCACTTCCCGGTGAAGGATTCGACGGCTTGCTTGATGGTTTACGAGGCGCCCGAAGCGGACGATTCGCCCAGAGTTTCGGTGATCGATCAGTTCGGATTGAACAAACTCAGCACCGCGAAAAAGCGGTTGATCTATGCCAACGGGTGTCTCTCCCGTTGATCTCAGCGCGATGTCTTTTCGACAGTCCAGACGGTTCAGGCAAGCAGGAGCATCTAACGATGAAACCCGATCGCGATTTGGAAAAGACGTATCCACTCAATGAATTCATCGATAAGCTTCGACGTTTGGCCGATTGCTTGGAGCAAGGTGAGAAGTTTGAGATTCAGATCGCGGGCGAACGCATCTACGTTCCCGTCCGAGCGACGTTCAACATCGAGCATGAACGCGAAGACGGTAGCGAGGAGATTGAATTCCAAATCAAATGGGACGCAGAGCCGGGTTGAGCCGGATCGGTAACATTAGCCGCACCACCAACGTGTGGACGAGGGTGAATCGATTCCGTCGCGATGTCAGACGCCGTCCTGATCTCTGGCTGATCAGATCGCCGGGCCTTCAAAACTCTTTCCGCACTTCCGCTGACGACGGCGATCTGCACCGCCCGCGATGCGCGTTGTTCTGTGTTCTGCACGCCTCTTTCTCCGCGCGCCATGCGAAAAGGAATTCCCGAGCATCTGTTGGTGTTCACGGCAACCATCTTGGATTTAGCGACGTTAGGGATTTCGGCGTCGGCGGGTGGCTCGCTTGGTTTCCTTTCCGAAGCCGCACCCTCATTCTCCGCCCTCGACCGCCCGTCTCTTTCCGTGAGTTGTGGTTCCCGCCATCATCTCCTTCTCGCGAGCCAGGTCCCCCAAAGCCTCACGACGCGAAAACGCCAACCACCCCAAAAGGACTAGTGGCGACCCAAATAAAGAGCGTTTATCTTCCTCAGGAAAACCCTAAAGGAATTTTACTTGCCTCTATGCGGACATGAGGGTATGATCGTTATGTCACGCGGGCGCAATGCTGCTGTCTCAACAGAGTGAGCGGCGCGGCTGTGGACCCTTTTCCTGGAGCGGTCGTCTCGTCCACTGAGGGCGATACCGCACTCGTCCCACCAAGGACGGTCTCCCCTTACCCTGGGGGTCTGTGCGATGGTTTTACCCATCAGCAATCAAGGGGGATTCGCGCTCGACCCGCACGAGTCGAAGCGTCATCCGTTTGGGGCTCGACGTCCGTCGGATCGAACAAGGATCTCGGCACCGCGCGGACTGGAGACCTACCGTGGAATCCCTGCGTTTGGCGTCTTGCAACACGCCGCCGAGCAGCTTCCGGACCACACGGCGTTAATCCACGGGCGATGGTCTTGTGACTACGCGCAATTGAATTCCGACGCGATCCAATTCGCGGCGACGCTCGCCGGCTTGGGTGTACGTCCGGGAGATCGTGTCGGGATCTTGCTACCGAACGTTCCCGAGTATGTCGTTGCGATGAACGGAATTTGGCGAGCCGGTGCGGTCGCGGTCGCGCTCAGCCCGTTGATGGTCGAAGAAGAGCTGGAGAGCCTGCTCGAACACACCGACTGTCGATACTTGATCTGCTTGGACTTGTTGCAGCCGCTACTTCGAGCCCGCGCCAACGACGATCGTGTCACGTTGCTAGTCTCACTCCGGGACAAACTGCCGACCCATCAGCAGTTTGGATACTGGCTGAAACTCGGCGTTCAACGTCTCCGCGGCAGCGCCATCCGTGGTGATTATGTCGGTGACTTTTGGACCGAGTTCGCGCGTGCTGAACCGGACTGGCGAGCCCCGACGGTGGACCCAAGTTCGCCGGCGTTCATCTTGGCGACTGGGGGCACGACGGCGGCACCGAAGGCGGTCACGCTCAGTCATGAAAATCTTGTCGCGAACGCCTGGCAGCAGTTGGTGTGGATCAATCATTCGTTCGGCAACGATCGGATGCTCGGCGTTCTACCGTTTTTCCACAGCTACGGAATGTCCACCACGCTGGTTGGCGGCGCAATGTTGGGTGCGACGACGATTTTGCATCATCGATTCAACACCAAGCAAGTGCTTCACTTGATCCGGCAGCATCGTCCGACGGTGATGCATGCGGTCCCGGCCATGCTCTCGGCAATGAACGCGCAGCTTGATCAGAAACCTTGTGTTCTCGATTCGCTCAAGTGGGTGATCTCGGGCGGCGCTCCCTTGGAAGAGTCCATCGCGAAGCGTTTCGCCGACCATTCCGGTGCCCAAGTCGTCGAAGGCTATGGGCTCAGTGAAGCGTCGCCCGTCACCCACGTCGGCCACTTGTTTCGCGAGCCACGCTATGGCGTCATCGGGCTACCGCTACCGGAAACGGTCTGTCGGATCGTCGATCCGGACGACGCATCGATCGTGGTCGCCGACGGCGAAGTCGGCGAACTCTTGGTACGTGGCCCGCAAGTCATGCTCGGTTACTGGAATGATCCGGAAACAACGGCGGAGGTGATTCGCGACGGATGGCTGCACACCGGAGACTTGGCGCTCAAACATGGCGATGGGAACTACAGCATCGTGGGTCGCAAAAAGGACCTGATCATCACGTCGGGCTTTAACGTCAACCCACGCGATGTCGAAGAAGTGCTTCGCCGGTGTGAAGGCATTCTCGATGCAGCGGTGGTCGGTGACGCCGACGACCGCCGCGGCGAGATCGTACACGCGCACCTCGTCCTGGAGCCGGGCGCCGATTGGGACGAAGAGAGCTGGATTCAGTTCTGCCGGAAACATCTCGCGGCCCATAAACGACCGCGTCGCTTCACGCACTGCACGACGCAATTGCCCCGAAACTTTCTTGGCAAAGTGCTGCGTCGCAAGTTACGCGAGCTCGAGCCCGAACCCGTCGACTGAAGCAAGCCGAGTCCACGCGGCCGCCGAGAATCGACTCGGTCCCTGGCAGCGTGTTGCCGCAAGAAGGCAGGTGTCATCGGCACATCGGCGACGAAGCTCGTCGTGCCAGGCCGCCGCGCGCACGAAAGAGTCCAACTGAACAAACCAATTTCCCCGGAGGATCACCGCTATGTTGAAACGAGAACCGATCGCCGTGATCGACGGCGCCCGCACGCCGATGGCGAAGGCCTTCACCGCGCTGATGGACCGGTCGGCGGTGTCGTTGGGGGTGCGTGCGATCGAAGGCGTCGTCGAAAAGGTCAAGCTCCGCCATGAGAGCTTCGACATCGCCCGAATCGATGAAGTCGTGATGGGTAACGTGAGTGGCCCGCCCGACGCGGCCAACGTCGCACGCGTCATCGCGCTCAACGCGGGGATCCCAATGGACCGCGTCGCGCACACGGTCAATCGAAACTGTGCGTCGGGCATGGAGTCAATTCTTTCCGCCTGGGATTCGATCGCGCAAGGTCGCTCCAAGATCGCCGTCGCGGGCGGCAGCGAATCGATGTCACAAGTCCCATTGCTATGGAACACCGAGGCCGCGGTTCTTTGGACACGTCTCGCCCGCGCTCGATCGATGTGGCAGAAGACCAAGACGCTGGCGAGATTTCGACCAAGACACTTTAAACCGGTCATTGGCCTGGAACTGGGACTAACGGATCCGGTCAGCGGCTTGAACATGGGCGAAACGGCTGAAATCCTTGCCAAGGAATTCAGTATCTCCCGCGAGGAGCAGGATCACTTCGCCCTTGAAAGCCATCGCAAGGCGAGCGACGCGCAACAGCGTTGTTTTCTTTCGGGTGAGATCGCCGCGCTAAACTCTGGCGAGTCGGAAATCAAACTCGACAACGTCCCACGTCATGACCAATCGGTGGAACAGCTCGCGCGGCTACGTTCCATTTTCAAACGAGACGGCACCGTGACGGCGGGCAACAGCTGTCCGCTCACTGACGGCGCCGCGGCACTGTTGCTCAGTGACGTTCAAACGGCAAACGAGTTTGATGAACCACTGGGATACATCACCGATGTCGCCGTCAGCGGTTGCGATCCATCACGAATGGGATTGGGTCCCGTCTATGCGACGGCCAAGCTGCTGCAACAATCGGGGACATCGCTCAACGACTTCGCGAAGATTGAAATCAACGAAGCCTTCGCGGCGCAGGTCATCGCGTGCTTGCGGGCCGCTTCTTCGAGAAAGTTCGCTCAAGACGAACTCGGGCTCTCCAAACCGCTTGGTGAATTCAAGCTCGAACGCCTCAATGTCCACGGAGGCGCCATTGGGCTGGGGCATCCGGTCGGCATGACTGGAACACGACTCGTACTCACCTTGTTGCGTGCCCTCCGAGAATCGGGCAGTGAGATGGGACTGGCAACACTCTGTGTCGGCGGCGGCCAAGGCGTCGCGATGATCGTTCGAACTCGTTTGGAGAACCAATCATGAGCGACCCACGCTACACCAATTTTGTCCTCCAATGGACCGACGATGATGTCTTGCGCGTCATCCTTGATGTTCCCGGCAAACCGATGAACATCCTGAATCAATCGGTCATGACCGAGTTGGATATCATCGTTCGTCGTCTCGAATCCGATCCCGGTCAATGCGCCGTCGTGACGTTCGAAAGCGGCAAAGAAAGTGGCTTTCTCGCGGGTGCCGATGTCAGTGTCATCAACGACATTGACTCACCGGAAGTCGCCGAAGACCTGCTCGTCGCCGGCCAAAGGCTATTCGCGCGGATCGAAGCGCTGCCGATCTTCACCGTCGCGGTGATTCACGGACCATGCATGGGTGGCGGCACCGAGTTAGCGTTGGCGTGCGACTATCGGATCGCGAGGGACAACAGCAGCACGCAACTCGGGCTTCCCGAAATCAAGCTCGGCTTGATCCCTGGTTGGGGCGGAACCCAGCGTTTGCCGCGGTTGGTCGGCACGCCACTGGCGATGAAGATGATCCTCACCGGAAAGGCCCTGTCTGCAAGCGAGGCCGACCGAGCGGGACTCGTCGATCGCGCCGCTTCGCCGGACCATTGGGATCGTGAAGTCGAGGAATTCCTCTCCGCCGTCAGTTGTGGACTCTCCCAGCGAAAGCAACGTCGGCGGAACTGGACCGAACGATTGCTTGACAACGGACTCGGGCGATCGTTCGTGTTTAGAGCCGCGCGAACGAAGATTCGCTCCAAGATCGATCATTTCCCGGCGCTCGAAGCGGCGATCGACGCGATCGAAGCCGGATTCGATCCCAAAGCCGATGGAGAAAAACGAGAGCGGATTGAGTTTACTCGGCTGCTGGAGACACCGACGTGCCGAAGCCTGCTCCGGTTGTTTTTCGCTCGCGAGGCCGCTCGCAAGCCGGCGACTTGGTCGGATGTGCCAAGCGAAGCGGTCCATGATCATCCGATCCAGCGGGTTGGCGTGGT
The DNA here is from genome assembly GCA_038520195.1 of Planctomycetota bacterium. Classification (GTDB taxonomy): domain Bacteria; phylum Planctomycetota; class Planctomycetia; order Pirellulales; family Pirellulaceae; genus Stieleria. The sequence continues at coordinate 6,430 of JBCBLJ010000146.1, read as the reverse complement.
GGGCGGTGGCGCGATGGGTGCCGGTATCGCCGTGCTGGCTGCGGCAAGGGGATTCGACAGTCTGATCAAGGAGATCGAGGCCGGCGTCTCGCCGGCGCGAGCTCGCGTCGGGAGCCTGGTGGAGCAGCGCGCCCGCCACAAGAAACTGTCGGCGACCAAACGAGACGACCTCGCATCGCGCGTCACGATTTCCGACGACGCGAGTTCACTTGCCGAATGCGACCTGATCGTCGAAGCGGTCGTTGAGCGGATGGATGTCAAACGATCGGTCTTTCAAGATTGCGATCAAGGTCGAAGACCGCACACGATTCTCGCGTCCAACACGTCGTCACTTTCGGTGAGTGAAATGGCGACCGCGACCAAGTGCCAATCGCATGTCGCTGGGCTTCACTTCTTCAACCCCGTCCATCGAATGGAATTGGTGGAAGTGTTTCGCGGCAAAGAGACCAATGAAGCGACGGTCGCGAAGCTGATTGCATTTGTCCGGGCGCTCGGCAAAACACCTATTGTGACGAGCGACTCGCCAGGCTTTCTCGTCAATCGTGTTCTCTTTCCGTACCTTGGCGAAGCCATTCGGATGGCTGGTGAAGTCTTCGGGATTGAACGGATCGATCAAGAGGTCCGGCGCTTCGGTATGCCGATGGGGCCGTTGGAGCTGCTGGATCAAGTGGGACTCGATGTCGCGCACCATGTCGCCGCGACGCTGGATGGGACTCTCCCCGAAGCTCAGCCGGTGGTCGCCCAGTTGGAACGAATGGTAAGCGAGGGCCATCTTGGCGTGAAATCCGGGCTCGGTTTCTACGTTCACTCGGGTAAGAAACGAGTCGCCGCGTTCAGCGAAATAGATCCGCCAGCGAACGAAGATTCGCACGGCTTTGTGCGTGACGGTCTCACACCGATCCAGCGGCGTCTTGTTTATCCGATGCTGATCGAGGCGATGCGCTGCCTCGAAGAACAGGTGGTCGAGTTCCCCTGGGCCGTCGACCTCGGGATGGCCCTTGGGACCGGATTCGCGCCGCATCATGGCGGGCCCATCGCCCTGATCGAAACCATTGGACACGTCAAAGTGCTCGCCAATCTACGAGCCCTGGAAGAGCTTCACGGATCGAGATTCGCTCCGCCTCAACGATTGATCCAAACCGTTGGCCGCGTGGACCGTTCCCTTTCGCGTAACAAGGAGTGAGAAAATGAGTACTGACCTCAATCCAAAGCTGGACGCCGATTCCAATCCGACCGTACCGTTCGTTCCGCGTGAGTCCGATTCGCGCGAGCCCCTGCGACCGGGCTTGCCGCCGGCAACGATCGAAGAAGTCGACTCGGGCGCGGAGTCCTTTGCCGAAGTCGCGCTGCGTCTGGGAGGAGCCTCCGCCGACGAAGCCAAGCGAACCGGCGCCTTGGACACCGCCGATGACCAAGTGGAGTCCTTGTTCGCGCCGCAATACCAAACGGTCAACAGCCCGATTCACCGGTCGGTCTGGGATCGTCACGTCGACACGTCCTTGTTCGCCGCGACGGGCGAGTCCGGCAACCGGGCCGTCGAAAACGTCACTCAACTGTCCGTTGAGATCGTCCGCAAGCATCGTCGCGCCGGAACACTCCTTGATTCGTCACGGAAGATCGCCGACGGAGTGCTCGACGAACTCGGCGGGGCAGGATACTGGGGAACGTTGGTCGCACCGGAGTACGGCGGAAGCGGCGCCAACATGACGGAGTTTTCGCAGTTGATCACGCGGATGGCGATGATCGATCCGACCGTCGCCGGACTCGCGTCGGTTCACGGTTGCATCGGCGCGGTGGACCCGTTGCGCGCGTTCGGCAGCGAAGAGCAAAAGCGACGTTATCTACCCAAACTCGCCAGCGGCGAAATGCTCTCCGCATTCGCTTTGACCGAACCCGGAGCCGGTAGCGATCTGACGGCGCTACGAACGACGGCCGTGCGTGATGGCGATGAATACATCGTCAACGGCGAAAAGCTGTTCATCACCAACGCCGTTCCGGGCCGCACCATCGGCCTCGTCTGCAAGATCGATGGAAAACCTTCGGTCCTGATCGTCGAGTTGCCGAACGAGGAATCGGATTCATTTTCGATGAATCGGTATGGGCTCTACGCACTGCAGCACGCCCACAACAACGGGCTGCGATTCCGCAATTTCCGAGTCCCAGCCGAGAATCTACTCGAACCGGCCTACGGTGACGGTTTAACCATCGCGTACCACGGACTGAACCTCGGACGAGTCTCGCTGTGCGCCAATGCCGCCGGGGCGATGCGTTGGATGTTAGCGGAAATGCTGCCCTGGGCCGAGTATCGCGAAACCTATGGGCAGGCGATCAACCAACGCGAACTCGTACGTCGTCGCGTCGGTCGACTCGCCGGGATGATCGTGAGTTGCGATGCGCTCACGCGCTGGTGTGCGGGCTTACTTGACCGCGGCTATCGCGGCGAAATGGAATGCATCATCGCCAAAATCTTCGGTAGCGAAGCCCAAAAGGAAGCCGCGATCGAACTGTTCATGAAATCACATGGCGGTCGATCGTTCCTTCACGGTCACCTATTTGGTGACAACGTCCACGACTTCCTCGCGCCTTGCATTTACGAAGGTGAAGGCGAAATGCTCGGGATGGCGTTCTTCAAATCGCTGGTCAAGCACCACGGCAAAACGTTCTTCGAACCAATCGGACGCACCTTGCATGAACTGGGCGTCAAGCAGCCAAATCCGCTGAATCCCAAACACCTATTGGCACTCCGCAAGCCGTTGATGAGCTACGGCTCTTGGTTTGCGGCCAAGCAAGTGATGCCGGTTCGCTGGAACCGAGTCGACTCGTCTGCGTCACACAGACGACGATTCTCCGGGCATATCCGATTTGCCCAAAAGTTCTTGTCCCGCAGTGGAATGCGAATCAGCACCGTGATGCGGACTCATCAGTTGAAGTTAGCTGATCGCCAATGCCGGATGTCGCAACTCTCGTCGGATATTCAAACGGCGGTCACGATGTTGGTTACCGCACTGCACGCGTCGCACCAAACCGATCCGATCACGATCGCGGCGGCCGACGTGTCGTGCCACGAATTGAGTCGCAAGATCACCGGCCGACAACCGAGCGACGGTGACTTCCGTCGCGTGACCAAACTCGGCCGCATGATCGCCGACGAGGGCTGGAGCGAACTGAATGGTGCCATGGTTGGTGAAGTCATGCAGCCCTACGCCAAGTGAACTGGACCGGAGTAAGACATGTTGTACGTACCGAGACCTGCCGGGGCGACGGTCACGCTGGGTGGTGGAGGCGCGCGAGGCATCGCGCACCTCGGCGTCCTGCAAATGATCGACGCCTCGGAGTTGCGAGTGAAACATCTCGTCGGCGTCAGCATGGGCAGCTTGGTCGGCGGCATGTACGCGGCCGAGCCCGACGCCGATGCGCTGCGATCCCGAGCGATCGAGTTTCTTGAATCCCAAGAGTTCGATCGTCGTTACACCGCGATGCTGAACGCCGTCCCGCATTTGGCAGCGCGGAAACGACAGTCCTCGAGCGGTGAGTGGTACAGTTGGATCCGAACACTGATCCTCACCGGAAGGCGCATTCGAACGCTCCTCCAAGGCAACTCGGTGATGTCGAACGATTTCCTCGCGTTCGCCATTGAGAATTTGGTGCCAGACATCCGGATCGAGGACACCGAAGTCCCGATCACAATTTTGGCCGCGGAACTTCGCAGCGGGATGCCGGTCGCGCTCGAGTCGGGCTCGCTCCGCGAAGCAATCCTCGCTTCGTCATCGATCCCGGGCGTCTTCCCTCCAATTCCCTGGGGCGAAATGCTCTTGTGCGATCTCGGTATTCTGAACTCGCTGCCGATCGAAATCGCCAGAGCGTATGCCGATGAGATGATGATCGGCGTCGATGTTGCAGGTGCCGTCGAACGATCGGAGAAGTTCAATCATGCGGTGGACATCATGATCCGCATGGATGAGATCGGCGAACGGATGAGTCGGCGGCAATCCGCCCATCGTGCGGACCTGATCATCCGGCCAAGCGTCTCGCACCATGGATGGTTCGACTTTCGCGAGCCCCAGCGACTGATCCAAGCCGGCCGGACAGCCGGCGGTCAGTCGCTCAGGTGTTGGCTCAATGACCGTCGGCGCGAGGAATCACACTCTGACGGTCGCGACATCGCGATCGCGTAGCGCGCTACCGGCCGCGGCGGTGTCTCATTCGGATTCAGCGTCGTAGTACATGAATCCGTTCCCGCCGAACCCAAGATACAGACGGCCGTGTTTCCACGGATCGGCCTGCATCACTTTCGCAGCGTCGTAGACGCCAAGAGGATAGCTACCAATCTTCGACCAGGTCTTGCCTTCGTCGTCGGACTGAAAGTATCCGAAATGACCATCGACCCGGCCTTGGATGAAGACCGTCGGGTAGCTCGCGTCAGTCGCCGCTTTTCCAATGGCAACGTTCAACACTTCCGTGGCGTCCGCAAGCGTCTTCCACGTCTCTCCACCGTCAACGGAACGTGACAATCCGCCGATCGCCGCGGCGGATTCTTGCCGGCCCGGGGCAAACCAGAGATGCCCCGCGTGTCCGTAAACGCCGCAAAGCTTGCCGTGATAGCACCACTTCGGCAAGACGTTCTCGAATCTCAACCAGTCCTTCCCGCCGTCGCTCGTGCGAAACAGATGGCCCTCGGCCCAATCATAGAGATAAAACGTCAACGGCTGAACGCGATCCGCGACGAGACACTCTCGCTGAAACCAGGGTGCTGCGATACAGCAGTTGCCGGAGTTACCGGGTAGTTGCGACCGTTTCCAAGTGACACCCCGATCGGTCGTGTAGTAAGGCATCGAGTTCCAGACGGGTAACCACACGATGTTGTCTCGACCACCCGCAGACACTGCGATTTGCCCATGGATACTCTCCTTGCCACGAAACGTCGGCTGACTCTTGAATCGCTTCCACGTTTTTCCGCCATCCTCGGAATACCCCGAGTTTCGGTGCTGGCCGTCGTCGTAGCAGCAGAAACGATGATCTTCGATGATTGCGACCACGAATCCCGGATCATCCGGGTGGCGGTCAAGAGACCAAGCTGAATTGAAGCGTTCACTGGGTTGGTGTTTCGCGGGGAATTCATCCGCGTCGGTGTGTAGGAAAATCGGTCGATCCCAGTGTGCGGTAATGCTCGCACCATCAGGCATGCTCACGATGTCGTTGGAAACGAGGTGTTCCTGTCCCAAACTGATTTCGCTCCAGGTGACGTTTTCGTCGTTCAGGTCCGACGTTCGCCAAACCCCTGTTCCCTCAGCGATCCAAAGCCGATCTTTCGTCGACGGATCGAAAACCACTTCGCCGAGACTGAACCAACCACCTTCCGTCCAGGCGAGCCAAGGGATGTTCTTCGCCGTCCGATCGTAGGTCAACTTCTTCCAAGTCGGCGTCGAGCTGCTCATCTCCCGCGTCAGAAATATCTGGCTAAAGCCCTGGGTCATCAGCAAGACACGATCATGGTCGAAAGGATCGAGCGCGATTTCACCGATGGAGTGCCCCGTTGCTGAGAACACTTGCCGCCACGCTTCGCCGTCGTAACTTCTGACGTGGATGGTCCGTCCATCCGCCGCCACGCCGCAGACAAACAGAACGCCCCGCGAAGAGATCTCCGCGTCGTAAAAGTGGGGCTTGGCGACGTCCGGCCCGACGTTGTTCCAGGAATCGCCAGCGTCCACGGACTCAAAGACACCTTCGCCGTCGACGACCGCGAAGACGCGATTGGTTTTATCACGCCCCGTTGAGTTCACATCGAAAAGCACCTGTCGAACACCGCGTTCCGGGGAGCCGTAGGGGACTCCGTCAGTGCGCGACCAGGAAGTGCCGCCGTCTCGTGTCCGCCAAAGCCCGTCATTGATGGAACCAAAGAAGACGACGTCGGGATTTCGTGGATCAACGCTCAAGCGTTCCCCAGAGAGTTTCGACGAATCATCGTTCGGTTTCATTGCCATCTTCGGAAAACTGGTTCGCGTCCAATGGTCACCGCCATCCCGGCTGCGGTACAAACCGTCTTGATACGCCAGGTAGGCGACACTGGCATCTGAAGGTGCTGAAACGATACTCAACACACCCGAGTGTCGACTCCAATGCACGTCTTGGCTCGGCATCGACGACGCGGTGACCACGTTGGCCCACGAACGCGTCTTTTCATCCCAGCGGTAGGCGGACCCCACATCACTTCTTGCAAAAACGGGCGTGCCGCTGGGATGAATGTGCATTCCCGTCATCCAGCCCCCGGCACCAGTGCGGAGCGGCTTCCAACGAGCATCATCACCGTGCGCGATGTTCGTCGCCGCCAGGAATGAAAATAGAAGCGGGGCAGAAAAGCACAACCGTTTGAATCGTCGAAACATCAGGGCAATCGCCAACATCGAATCGATAGATGAAATGATAGAGTTTT
>JBCBLJ010000761.1:0-4093 GCA_038520195.1 Planctomycetota bacterium | reverse complement strand
GGCCGGCTGGCCGTTTCCGCAACGCTCGTTTCGACCGAGGATTCCGTCGAGTCGATGATCGGCAATACCATCGCCGGCGACACGACCTCCCAGCTGGTCGTCGATAGCACCGCGACGCTCGATCAGGTCGATGTCAACCAAGATCTCGCCGTCGCGATCAGCTCCTCCGAGACGACGAGCACGGCGAACGAATCCACTGCCAATAGCTTCACTGGAGCCTTTGCCAGTCACACCACCGCGAGCTCGACCCATTCGCGCAGCGAAAGCAGTCACAACCAAGGCTACGCCGCAACGGTGATTGTCACTTCCACGCAGCAGGTCGAGTCGGTGTCCAGCGGCAATGCGATCACCGGCAACTCGACGTCGCAGGAGTCCGAAACGTCAACCCGCGAGTCCGTCGCGGAGGCTTCGGTTCAGACCGAGACGACCGAAGAACGGGCATCTTCGACAACGACCGTGTCATCGAACTCGACGGCGAACTCCATCACCGGCATCTTCACCTCACAGTCGAGCGACACTACCCAAGCAACAATCGCGTCGTCGCTTCAGAATCAGACGCTTAGTAGCACCAATTCTGCGACGAGCGTCACCCAATCTGAATTGGAAGAATCGGGCAATACGATCACCGGGGCCTATGTCACTGAGTCGACGACGACCTCAGAAAACGCCGGGGCGGGGCGCGACGAAAACCAAGTACTCGTTGTCGATTCAACGTTTACATCTGAATCCTCGTCGGAGAACGTCGAAACGGGTAATCGGATCGACGGGACTTACGAGCAGACGCTGACGACAAGCATGGTCAGCGGCGGAACCGAGTCGAACCAAATCACCCCAAACTCGACGAACCGATCCACCGATTCACTCACTTCGACATCGACCATTCAGGGCGACCATCTCACGGGCGACTTCTCCTCGACGAGCACGTCCAGTTCCGCTTCGACGTTCACTGAGACCTATGAGTATTTGGGGCTCGTTGCTTCGTCTTCCTCCAGCGCGGCGACTGAAACCATCGTCTCAGCCTTGGGCAACGCCATCGCGGGCACAACGACCACCACGTCTAATACCGAACGTTCCGAAGCTGGGACATCGTCGGAGCAGAACCAGTCCGTCGCATTCGTCGACGCCACGTTCACTCGTTCGATCGTGACCGACGTTTCGAGCAATGCTAATTCGATCACAGGGGTTTACGACGAAACAACCGTCACCGCGACGACGAGTTCCTCGAGTGAAACGAGCAGCAACCAATCCATGTCGTTCGCGAGCACCGCATCGAACGTCGTCGCGGCAACGGCAACCCGAAGCGGCAACCGTGTGACGGGCGACTATTCAAGGAGCAGTCAGTCGTCGGCGACCACGACATTTTCCGACACCACGAGTAATCAATCGCTCACCAGCGATGTCTCTGGTGACACGACGAGCGAGGTCTCGACAGCGACTTCCGGGAACGAGATCACGGGTGCTTCGCAGTTCGACTCCGTCAGCACCAGCGAGAGCACGACGACTCAGAGCGACGTCAACCAGACACGCTCGGTGATTCTGCTTCACGTCGATTCCACGTCGGCTTCCTCCAGTGGGACAGACAACCACATCACGGGTGTGTATCAATCCGACTCAAGTTCCGCATCCAGTTACGAATCCTCGGAAATCATCACGAACCAAACCGAAACGGAGAACCTTCTGCGTCAAGGAGACACTTCATCGAACGTGACGGCGTCCGGAAATTCGATCACCGGTGATTACGAAACCGCATCCACCGGCGCCGACTCCGCCACGGTGAGTGGCCAACTGATCAACCAGACGCTGACCGTTACCACGAACCAGATTGACACGTCGACATCGACAACGAATGAAACCGGAAACACACGCTTCGACACCTACACGTCGACCGTGACTTCCGATCAATCCATCAGCGTCACGCAGTCCTCCACGAACCAAACCTCATCGTCAACGGGCACATCCAGCGAAACAACCACTGCGACGGTCGTCCGCTCCGGCAATCGAACCAGCGGTGAATACACCGAAGATATCGAGCGAGTAGTTGAGCTTGCGAGCACAAGCGACGCGACCAACCAAACACGAGGCTCCGAATCGGACACGAGTGCTGCCATCGAAGAAGTGTTCCGTCAGATCGGAAACGACATCACCGGACTCTACACCAACGCGTCAGCCACCACCTCGACGACAAGCGAAGTTCTTTCGGAAACGAATACCGATCGCAATGTTGAAGGGACATCGACCGCGAGCGACCAAGCCACCACGACTGGGAGCGGCAACGCCATCACGGGAGCGTTCCGTGACACGATCGAACTCACGAGTTCCACGACTCATGATCAGTCCGGATCGATCGGTGACCGCAGCTTTACGTTGAACGAGACGACATCGATGGTTTCGTCGGTAACGTCCGAAGGTAATCAGATCACTTCGCAGACCACCACGTCGGGCACGTCAACGGACAGCTATCAGTACACCAAGTCCACCACGTACGTTGACGGAAGCGACCAAAAGTCCGTGACACGATCCGGTTCGACGGCCAGCAGCGGCACGAGCAATACGATCACCGGTGCCCACGATTCGGAATCCACGTCCACCACCGCGACTGCCGTCACAGAGACCGGTACGCGGAGTGAATCGTACGTCGCGACTTCGCAGCTCGACTCATCGACCTTCGAGACCTCATCGGGCAATTCGGTGACGGGAGCGTTTCAAGTCGATATTGGCAGTGAAACCTCCTCAACGAACGACCGCTCGCTGACCGACGCGGCCGGCAACACGTTATCGATCCAAGAGACCGCCACGGTTTCCTCCACGGACAACGAGAGCGGCAACGGGATCACGGGCGCCTTCGCCTCCGCAAGCGAGAGCAACGGTTCGCAGGTAACCCTCCACGAAGTCATCACCGCTGACGGCCTTCACGATCACACGACGACCGAAACAGTCGATTCAGCGATGTCGAGCGCGAGTGATGGCAACTCGGTGACCGGCACGGTGAGCGCGAGCAATGAAGCGACGGTCCGCACTAATCTAGCGCAGATCGGTACGGTGGGTGGACTGGGTGTCGACTATGCGTCTAGCGCTGAAGAAGTCTCGAGTGGCGATACGATCGGCAATTCGATCACGGGGGATTTTCAACACGCGATCTCAAGTACCGAAACGTATTCGTTTTTGCAAGATGTCGATCGCGGTTTGCTGAGCGGCAGTTCAACGAACGGTAGCGGCTCGAAGATGTCTTCGCGCAACATCAGTGCCAACACGCTGACGGGAGACGCGACCAGTTCGTTGACCGGTACCGACACGTTTACGTTGACCGAGACCGGGTCGGACGTCGGCGGTGTATTCGAAGTCCTTCTCAGTGGGGAGGACTCTTTCACCGAAAACGAGACCACCAACGGCGAAACAGGCGTGTTCCTCCGCCAAACGGAAGTCGACGGAAACGTGGCGGGATCGCGGACTGTCGGCCTTGTCACGACTTCGCTGAGTGAAGCCACCGACCAAGTCGTCGCGCAAGAGGGCAACTACATCGATGGCGACATCGAGATCACATCGAGCGGGCAGAGCCGTTACGACTCGTTGATCGGTTTTGTCGAAGCCTCCACCGGTACCGCCGGGACACCGGGCAACCTCGACTATTCACCGACGGGAACGCCGCTCGTGCTGGGCGACCCGCCCTCGCTGCCCACGGCGGGCGGAACCGAGTCGATCTCGTCCAGTGGCGTGTCCCAAGTCAATTCGGCGTCGGCGTCCACACCTTCGTCGCTCGCGAGTGCCAGATTCCGCGGAACGGAATCCACACCGGTCCCGTCACCGATCCTCGGTAGCGACTGGTCGTCCAGCGCGATCGTGGACGGTTTCGCCAAACTCGGCGGAGACGCAATCGAGCAGTATTGCTTCCCTGCGGGAACGGAGATCCTGCTAGCCGATGGAACGACCAAATCGATCGAGCAAATTGCGGTCGGTGACGAGGTGCTCGCGCGCTCGCTTGACGCGGAGGAAATGCCCGGGCCTGCGGTCAGTGGCCGCGTCAGAGAGGTCTACCACAATTCGCCGCGGCAGTTGTTCGAAGTTCACCTTGGCGATCGAGTCTTACACACTACCG
>JBCBLJ010000120.1:0-14113 GCA_038520195.1 Planctomycetota bacterium | reverse complement strand
TGCTAGCAACGAGCGTTGCTTCGATGGCGGTGTCACTCACCAGTCCCTGGCAGTCGCCGTGGCTTTACCGATTGGCTCAGTTTTTGGGCTGGATAGAGCCGTGAAACTGGCGGTACGATCCGCGAAGTTCTAGCCGCATTTTCACGTCGCTGGTGACTCGTTGAACGGCAAGGAAGCCGCATCGAAACCGAAGCCGTCCTCCGGGAGCACCTCCCGTTGGATGGCGTTTGCGCTCATTCTAGCGGCGGTGATTTTCGCGGTTCAGTTCATCGTGCCACAGACGGTGGGTGAGCAAGTTCGTCGTCACGTCGAAACGGTGCTTCGGGAACACTATCCGGACTATCGAGTCTCGATCGGTCGCGGACGCTTGGATCCCAAGATGGGCCTCATTTTCGAGGACATTCGCTTTCAACAAGTCGATGAGAGCGCGGCGTCCGGGGTCTTCGGTCATCCTCATCGGGATGTCTTAGAAGTGGCGCAAGTGGTGATTGCGACCAGCACCCAATTGGAAAGACTGCTAGACAAACAAAGTCCACTGGTGCCGGAGCGGATCATCGTTTCGGGGGTGAAAGCCGAGCTTGACGTTCAAAGTGGCGGTGGTCTGTCACTGGATGGATTGTGGCCACTGCCATCTTTTGGCGACTCACAGGATCCTTGCCCGAGGATCGAGGTTCGACAGGCGTTGGTCGCTATCCGTGAACCGACCCAGAATAAGCCGCTCGAATTAATGATCGATGAAGCGGTGGTATTGACGCACGTAGGGTCGGAGTCGGCCGGTGCTCCGCCTCAATCGACGACCGTTGCCGCGAAGGCTCGCTGCTCGTTCGCTGATGATGTGCGAATTCACGTCAAACACTCTCAGGCTCGCACGGATGTCCGGGCGCGGGTGAACGGGGCGTCGTACTCCGGTGAACTATTGGATCGGCTTCCACAGCAGTTCCGAACGCTAGCGACCAGCGCCGGAGACCTCGAGTTGGAATTCGACTTCGGGGTGGACTTGACGGCATCTCCCGACGAACCCATCGAGTTCATCGCGAAGGTGGACGTCGCTGACGGCCGCTATCGGCACCCTCGGTCATCGATCCCATTGAAAGACATCCGCGGGTTGCTGGTGTGCGACTCAACGGGACTAGACCTCCGATCCCTCGACGCGACTTGGGGGGACGCGAGACTCGCGATGAGGAGCAAGCAGCCTGCGGCCTACGCATGGCCGAGCACCGCATCGTTTGCGTTCTCGGCTACGAATGTGCTCTTGGATCAACGACTTCAAGAGGTGATTCCCCGCGAACTGCGGAAGGTGTGGAACAAATTCGAGCCGCGCGGCCTGGTTGACGTTACCGACGGCACGCTCGCGGTCACCGCCGGCAAGTTGGACGTGGAAGCCGAGATGACCTGCAAGGGCGTTGACATTAGCTTTGAACGATTTCCCTATCCCGTACACAGCGTGGCCGGAAAAATTGAGCTGCGTGACGGGCGGGTCCGAAGCAAGCGAATGAGCGGTTGGATCGGCGGCCAATTGATGAATTGCATGTTTGACATGCCGTCGAAGGTGGATCCCCGCGCCGAGAAGTACTTTAGCGCGACCGTCGATGGACCGATCGCGATCAACAGCGAGTTGCTCGCTGCGTTGTCGCCGCGGGGCGAGCCGACGACGCCTCTGGAGTCTTTCGTCCGTTCGCTTCGTCCTTTGGGCGCGGTGCACCTGGAGTCGGCGACGCTTCGCACCGATGCCTCGGGTCAGAGACATCAGTCGGCCGAGTTCACGGTGAGTGACGGCTCGATGCGGTTCGAGAAGTTTCCATATCCTCTCTACAACGTGACCGGACGCGTCCAGATCGAAGACGATCAAGTCACGCTTTCGCAGTTTCAGGGGTCCAACGCGAATGGCGGCCTGATCGCGTGCGAGGGCCTCTATCACATCCCACACCCGGCCGGGCATCCGAGTCCCTTTGGGGTGTCTTCGAAGGCGAAGCGGATGCTGGCGTTGGCGTTCATCACTCGCCGCGTCGCGATGGACGAGTCTCTCCGCAGTTCGCTACCGGCATCGTCACAGAGAACCTGGGATTCACTTTGGCCCAGCGGCGTCCTCGACTCACTCGACATCGGATTGCAGATCGACGCTCCGGGAACCCCGCTGCAACTGAGTCTGGTGGGACGGCAATTCGATTCGGGTGCACTGGGTAACGACGCGCTGCGACTGCAGCCAGCGTCGGTTCCCTATCGGATGGACATCGTGGACGGTTCAGTCCGCTACGAAAATGGAAAAGTGAGTATCGAGAGTCTTCGTGCCCAACATGGACTTTCGCGTGTTTCGGCTGACGGCGGTTGCGAACAACTGCCCAATGGCCGTTGGTTGTTGACGATGAATCTTCACAGCGGCAGCCGACTGGTTCCCGACGCCGAGTTGATTCAATCCCTGCCCGAACAGATGCGCGGTGCAATGCGCGGATTGAATCTAAGGGGACCCGTTGGATTGAGTGGTTTGACGCGGACGTTGCTCGCCAGCGAAAGCCAACCGGAGCCCATCTTCATTTGGGACCTGGATCTGCAGTTGGAGGGCAATCGAATCGGAGACGTCGGTCCGGTTCACGCACTGCGTGGCGAATTGTCGGTCAAAGGCGGACGTGATGCCAGCGGATTGCGTGCCCACGGTGACGTCCGCATCGATTCGATGCACGTCAAGGATTTGCAGATCACTCAGATACGTGGACCCTACGAGATTATCGATGATCGACTGATTCTGGGGCAGAACGTCACGCCCCAGGGAACGCCACCGTTGCCGATTCAAGGTACGGTTTTTGACGGGCGGTGCCTCTTGAATGGGAACGTCAAACTCTCCGACGCGAGTTTCGATGTCCGAATGGGAGTCCATCAAGCGAAGGTGCCCGCGTTGCTCGCCGAGTTGGGGCACGGAAAGAGCGATCTGACGGGAACGCTCAACGCCCAATTGGCACTGGAGGGATTGCTCGGCACGACGGAGCTTTTAAGCGGAAGCGGGCGCGCGACGGTCGAGGACGCAAACCTCTATGAGCTACCGATCCTCTATCAGTTGCTGCATGTTCTCTCGGTCACCCCGAATGAGGATGTCGCTTTCACCAATGGCGAAGTCGAATTCACATTGGAGGAAGATCTGACCCGATTCAACGACGTCAAACTGTGGGGCAGTTTGATCGCCTTGCATGGACAGGGATTGCTGGATCGTCGCCGCGAGCTGGACTTGACGTTTAATACGCGCGTTTCGCCTCGCAATACCTTTACGCGGATCATCCGGCCGCTGGGTGATCAACGGTTCACGCTCTGGACCGTCGATGTTCGTGGGCCGATCGATGATCCCCAGATCGAGCGACGCGCACTGGACGGGGTTGGACAAACGCTTGAACTGCTGTTTCCCGGAATGAACAACGGCGCGGAGTCGAAGCGCAAAGATCGTACGGCGGGTATCGGGCGAATGTTTCGATGAGGCTCCGTTTCCATTGGATGTACCCGGAGGAACATCGGACGCTGGGAGTCGATATACTCACGGCCTCACAAGCGCGACGGGACTGACGCGCATCGGCCGCACTGGGAAGCACGCGGCCCATTTCTACGACTGCCATTTCGATCGTGAACACAGTCCCGTTTACCTATCGCTATCCGTTTCAAAGCGGTTTTCGCAATGGCCGCTCTGGAGCCGAGCTCGATACGGCGACGTTTGACCCGCGTGCACTCAGTCCGCATTTGTTTCAAGGCCGGGTATTATCGCCGCGGCCGTTTGCTCAAATGCTGCTTCTATTGAGCAAGGTGGTACGCACTCACTTTCATCTTCATTTGCCTCCGGATTACTTGGACCCCGTGATCACGGCTTCGCCGGAGATGTTGCGGCTGGAGGCTTTCAGTGCTTGTTGTGGCGTTTACGCGCGTGCAGACCTGCCGCTCGGAGCGTTCAATGGCAAGACCATTCGAGACGGAACAACGAACGTCGATTTCGGGCCGGCGATGCAGTCCGCGTTGACACGGATCGGAGAGACCGACGACGTAACTTGGCGCGTGGGATCCGACGAAGTCGAATTATCGACGGCGAGGGAAACGGTAATCGAACGGAAGGTGGGGCTTCCGGCCCGCTGGATCAAGTGCTTCACCGAGGTTCATGCCATTCAGCAGCGTTTGCGTCCGCGTGTCAAACTCAATCGTGACAATGCTGTGCGGCTCTTCAAGCTGCTTCCGAAAGGCAAATCGCCAAAACGTCCGCTCTACATTACGTCCTCCAACGATCGGGTGAATGTCTCAACGAGGGTGTCGACCCAAGGCGTCGCGCTGACGGGGGTGCATCGACTTTCCGTCGCGGAGCCGTTGATTCGGCGGTGCCAGTGGGTACGGGCATGGTCGGAGGAAGCGGGGAACACCGCGTGGGAGATCCATGGGCCGGCCGGGCGGCTCTTTCTACTGCATAGCCCTCAGCCCTATCGCGCGTTCTCGGGTGAGGGCCAAAAGTTGATCGACTTTGTTAGCTCACCGTGGCAAATCAGCGAA
Source organism: Planctomycetota bacterium (assembly GCA_038520195.1). Taxonomy (GTDB): domain Bacteria; phylum Planctomycetota; class Planctomycetia; order Pirellulales; family Pirellulaceae; genus Stieleria. The sequence continues at coordinate 9,604 of JBCBLJ010000120.1, read as the reverse complement.
AACGGATTCGATGTCGTCGAACAATCCGAATTCGACCGAACCTTACCTTTCGATCTGAGTGGTTTGGAACGAATGCAATCGCGCCTCAAATCGGCGCGGCGGCTCATTACGTCCGGCGGAGTTACGCGAGTCCCCGACAAAGAGCATGAATTCGAGGTCCGCCGCGATCACTCCACGCAATACGTTCGCATCGTCAACGACCAGGGCATCTGTTCCTGCAAGTGGTACGCGCGACACAAAGACGAACGTGGTCCATGCAAACATGTGCTAGCCGCGATTCTCTTCCAACAGTCGCAGACACAACGGTCTCATACCCAATGAGGTGTTTTCTTGGACTTGGTGAAAATTCAGAAGGCAATCCTTTCGGGCGAACCGTCGGAGGTCATTGGCGCCTTCGAATCGATGGATGCGAAACAGCGCAAGAGCGTCGCAAAAGGAATACGCGAATGGGTGGATCGGTTGCACCAGGATTGCACCGCCGGAGCGCGAGTCCGAGGCGCGTTGCGTGCGGACCTGAAGGAACTCGGGTTTGACCTCGATCATCTTGATGAGTCCTACCGGCATGGCTTTAGTCCCGTCGCGCGACTCGCATTGTTCGCGACGCAACCACTCGGGGAATTGGCGCGGCACACGTGGAGCTACGACGACGGCGAAGCGTGCGTGGATGCTTCATGGAAGATTCTTTCGGATCGGAAAGGAACCTGGGCGACAGACCTGGTCGCAAAACTCTTGGAAGTGAACGCTCGCAATGAGGGCGTCATCGAGGGAGCGGTCATCTTGACCGGCGTCGAACGTGGCGTCATCGAGCAGCCCGATGGATCGAATTATTTGCAGTGTCTGGCAGCAATGGCGAACGAGGATTATCAGAGCGCCAAGCGGCTCCGACGTGACATTGCATCGCTGGAGAACAACCGGGCGTTCTTAGAACGCGATGTCTTTCGACTTTTGACGATCGAGCACAACCTCTTTCACGGCCACGGGCAGTCGCTTTATCGCGACCTTTTGAAGCGTGCTTTCGCAAAGAAGAAGATCGATCGTGGCGCTTTCTTGCGATCATTTCTTGGTGGGTTGCTACTTGACTTCAGGCGCAATCAACTTCAAGGCATGGTTCGCTTTTTTGACGATCTGAAGCTGACGGAAGCGGAGTCGGTCGCACTGTCTGCCGACTATGCCTCATTGCTCGCTTCTCCACACTCGTTCATTGCGTCGATGGCACTCACCCGGCTGCAAGGATTGGTGGACTCAAATCTGATTCCCTTTTCCGATTGCGTCGCCCACTTAGTCTCGGCGTTTGAAAACCCTGCGAAGACCAACGCAAACAAGATACTGACGTGGATCAGCAAACAGACGAAAGCGGATGATTCACTGATTCCCATGTCGGTGGAGACGCTGTTAGCTGGATTAGGTCATCCCGAACCTGACGTCCAAAAAAGGGCGTTGCAACTAATCAGTGGTTGGAAGACGCGTTTGCATCGAGACCACGCGGCGATGATGCGCGAGATAGCGGGCGGCGTTTCGGCGACGCTTCGAACATCACTGTTGGAGTTGGCGGGTGAAATCGATGGGCGTGATACGAGTGGAACCGATTCGCCGGCCGAAGCCTCAATCGGTGAAATGGGCAAGGGCGACGTTGATTCGCGTTTGGTTCCGATCCAAACGCATGAGGAGCTGATCGACCGCATTTCGTCGGCGTTGGAGGTGACCGAATCGGGGATCGAGGCAGAGCAGATCCTCGAAGCAATTTCTCGACTGGGACCGGTATCGAAGGATTTGGAGGACCGAGCAGCCCCCGTTCGCCAGCGTGCCGTCGATGCATGGGCTTTTTCGATGGTTCCCGGCAGTCGCGGGTTGGCGGATGCGCCGGACGCAAAGCCGAGGATGTGGCGCGTGATCGCGATCGCTTTGGGAATGAAGGAGCTCGTTCAACCCGAACATCATTTTGACGAAGACGAGGCCAAGGACTTCGGAGTTTCCTACCCGCCCAAGACGGTTCCGATTCCAATTCCGCCGTACGAAGCCGACGGGGAATACGGCGAAGACTCCCCCGGGTATGCCTCTCGGTCACTGGGTTACGCTTGGCATTCGCGTGTCCTTTGGCAGCGGCTGGAGCCACTGGAGCAACGGCTACTGGAGGGAACGCTCCTGCCGATGCTCGCTTCACCGACGGATAGCCGTGGTTGGGTGGAGCCATCGGTCTTGGTGGATCGGATGCATCAATGGTGTGCGTCAAAACTCGAGGTGGATGAGTGTGACTTGATCCTCGCACTGATGCGGTTGAGTCACACGGGACGTGAGGCGGCGTTAAAGTCGCTGAAGGGAATCGATGCCGAATTGAGAGCGGTGTTGACGATCGCATTGGACGGCAAGATCCCAGCAGGCGAACCGCCGAATCAGGGCAGCGTGCTCTTGCAGGTCGCCGCGCGAGTGCGCCAACCGTTGATCACCCAAGCCGAATCGACGCGTCTTGGGATCGACGCCTCGTACGCAGACGGCTCGATGCCGAAGCTCCGGTGGAGAATGAATCAAAAGGTCGAAAAACCGAAGCAGTCACACCAGCCGATGATTCGGGCGGAATGGTCGGCGCCCGAATGGCTGAAGGAACACCGTGTGTTGTCGGAATTGCATCGCTACAAACACGTACACTTGCATCCGTCCAGTGCATGGCGATTGGAGATGGACGCGTGGAACGATCCGTCACGAGAAGCGTATTTTGCCGGGGCGATTCGACGTTTGGTGGAGCGGGTCGAAAATGGTGCCTCAAATTCTGCGCCCTACCACGCCTACTTTGAGGCACTGTTCGATGAACACTACGTGTGGTCGACGACGGCTTGTGGTTGCGCGGTGCTGGCTTTGCTGGGCAAGGACAACGATGTTCTGTCGGTCGCCACGGATGCGCTGAATGATGCGATCGCCGGCGGACGGGTGTCGACTTCGGTGATGGCGGATGCGATGGTGCGCGTCTTCATCGCACCGTGGCCTCGTGCGGCTCGGTTTGGCGAAAACTACGCGCGTGTCGCCGAGACGGGACGTAATCAGCAACGATTTGTGGCCGACAGTCTTGCGATTCTGATCCAAGAATGGTGTTCGCCGACCGAATTCAAACGCGTGCAATTTCAACGACTGGAAAAACCGGCGGACTGCGTGAAGGTGATCGAGTTGTACAACGAATGTGTGGCCGCACTCGGGACCGATGTCCCCGACGCCCTTCGTGAAGTGGTGGGAAGCGTCAAGGTAAAGGGTAAGGTCGCCACGGCGCTCAAAGCGATCGCGTAACGAAGACTTGTGTGATGGAGAAAACTGGTTTCTCGTCGTCGGATCTCGGCCTCACCGATTGTCGGGGAATCAATGGTTGACATCGTTCATGGCATCCCAGAACACTTTCGTTCTGATGCGGCAAACCTCTTTGAGCAGGCGTTTGCTGCGAAGTTCTCGGTTGCGGTTCCGTCGGCTAGCAAACGGATGGCTCTCGTGCGGAAAGGTCTTCACCTGACCCATTCGTTCGCGGCCATTTCAAACGACCGGCTCGTGGGTCTTGTCGGCTATCAAACGGACGCGGGGTCTTTCACGGGCGGCATCACCTACCAGAATCTGCTGGATCAGTTGGGCCTTCTCGGTGGACATCGGGCGGCGTTGATTTTCCACCTTTACGAACGTTCGATGGAGCCGCACGTGCTTCTGTTGGATGGCATCGCGGTGGACGTCGCAATGCGTGGACAGGGTATCGGGACGCAGTTGCTGGACGCAGTCGCCAAGTTTGCGGTGGAGCAGCGATTCAAATCGATCCGCCTGGACGTGATCGACACCAATGACGGCGCCCGTCGTCTCTATGAGCGAAATCAGTTTATCGCGACGCGAACGGAGACCTTCGGTTACCTGCGTTGGCTGCTGGGATTCGGAGCATCGACGACCCTGACTCGGGCCGCTTCGGAGGCGGTTTCCTGAGTTCGCCGCTGATTTCGAGCGCGGTTCGGTTTGCTAGACTGGCCAGCCTTGAGGAGCATGCTGATTGATGAACGAGCCATCGGATCCGCGATTTCATACAACGAACTGGAGTCTGGTGGTCGCGGCCGGAAAGGATGGCTCGGAGGAGGCGGACCGGGCGCTGGAGAATCTCTGTCAAGCGTACTGGTATCCGCTTTACGCCTTCGCGCGGCGAAGCGGTCGCTCGATCCACGAAGCGGAGGACTTGACGCAAGGTTTTCTGTCGAAGGTGCTCGAGCGGGGTTACCTGAAATCGGCGGATCGTGAACGGGGCCGATTTCGCTCGTTCTTGTTGACGATGTTCAAAAGATTCGCGTCGGCTCAACACCAAGCCGCGGAGGCTCAGCGGCGGGGCGGCGGTGTACGGCATTTGCCGCTGGATTTTGACGACGGTGAGCGTCGTTATTCGTTGGAGCCCGTCGATGGATGGACGGCGGAAAAGCACTTTGAGCGGCAGTGGGCACTGACCATGCTCGCGCGCGTGATGGACAAGTTGCGTGGCAATTTTTCCCGGCGGGACATGTCCGACTTGTTTGAGAAACTGCAGGTCTATTTGACCGCACAGGCGGGCGAAGCCAACTACGACGATCTCTCGCGGGAAACGGGGCTTTCTGCCGGTGCCTTGCGTGTCAGGGTGCACCGAATGCGGGCCGAGTACCGTGACTTGTTGCATGCGGAGGTCACCGAGACGCTCGAAGATCCGAAACAGGCCGAACAGGAATTGGAGTATTTGCGGACGGCGATTCGCGGGAGTTCTTGAGCGATCGGGATTTTTTTGAAGACTCACCGTAACGCGGCGGACGCATTCCATAAGTATGCTTTGCCGGGACAATTCCAGATCGAGTGACGATCTTGGAAAGACGCTCGGATTTTGCGGAGGGTAGGGCTTTGACGACCGTGCAGTTTTGTCACCGATGCGGCTGCGAATTGCCTCCTAGCTCGGCGGGGCAGCACTGTCCGGAGTGTCTGTTTAATTTGGGATTGGAACCCGACTCGATCGATGACTTTGCCGCGACGGTCGACTCTCCATCGTCGGGGGCAACCGCATTGCCACCACCTCCAACGGTCGAGGAGATGAATCGCCTGCTGCCGCAGTTAGAGGTTCTTGAACTGCTCGGGCGCGGCGGGATGGGTGCGGTCTACAAGGCTCGGCAACGCAGCCTCGATCGAATCGTGGCGTTGAAGGTGATCCATCGCGATTTGGCGAGCGTGCCAGGCTTTGCGGAACGATTCGCGCGGGAAGCGAAGTCGTTGGCGAGGCTCAATCACCCGAGCATCGTTGGCGTCTACGATTTCGGGCAGGTCGACGGTCAGTACTACTTGGTAATGGAATACGTTGAAGGGATGGACCTTCGTCGCTTGCTGAAAACGGCGGACCTCGAGCCACAACAAGCGATCGCGATGGTGCCTCAAATCTGCGAAGCGCTTCAGTATGCCCACGACCAGGGGGTGGTTCATCGAGACATCAAGCCGGAGAACATTCTGGTCGGCACCGATGGCAAGATTCGAATCGGTGATTTTGGACTGGCCAAATTAGTCAGCGACGGGGAGCCGGAACAGAACTTGACGGCAAGCCACCAGGTGATGGGAACGCTGAAATACATGGCGCCGGAGCAGCTCGAGGGTGCTTCGTCGATCGACCACCGTGCAGACATCTATTCGCTTGGAGTGGTCTTTTACGAACTGTTGACCGGCGAGTTACCGCTGGGTCGGTTCGGGCCGCCATCCCAAAAGGCCGCGATTGACGCGAGACTGGATGAGATCGTGTTTCGCGCACTGGAGAAAGAGCTGCCCAATCGCTACCAAGCGGCCAGTCAGATGGGGGCGGAAGTGGAACAAGTTTCGGCGGTGGAAAGGCTGTCCTCCGCGGATGTGGTCCGCGAACCCCCGAATCCACATCCGTACGCCCCACCGGTGTCGACGCCGAGTCGGCCTCGGGACCTCCGATCGGCGGAAACACATGTCCGGATAATTGCGGTGCTGAATATCGCCTTCGGGATGATTTCGGTGCTCGCTGGAATCGGCCTGTTCATGCTGTTGGCTGGCATCGGCATCACGTTGCAGGACCAAAAGGAAACGGGGGTGCTTGCGGTCGTGGGACTCTTTGTGGGCGGATTCCTGTTCTTCTTGGGCGTTCCGGGCGTGATCATTGGCCTTGGACTTTGGCGCTTCGAAAGTTGGGCTCGGATCGCCGCGATCGTCCTCTCGGCGCTGTCGCTAATGAATGTTCCATTGGGGACGTTGCTAGGGATGTATTCGCTGTGGGCGTTGCTGCGGGAAGATAGCAGCGTGCTTTTTGAGCGTTCAAAGATGGCGGACCAGGGAGGCGGTAGCTATCGTGGTGGCGTTTAGGTGCTTGTGTGGCGGACAAGCTGCGAAGAGTTTTCTCAAGAGAAAAGTGGTTCGAACTTGCGCCGCGTCAAAGGACTCCGACGGGCTTTTCCTCGCGACGGACTTTCGCTCGTGGAACTGATCGTCTCGATCAGCATTCTGGCGATCCTCGTGAGCCTTCTTTTGCCTGCCGTGCAGGCGGCGCGCGAATCGGCTCGCAATGTCGGGTGTCGCAACAACCTGAAGCAGATCGGGTTGGCACTGCACCAGTACGAAGGGGCGTTCGGGGCGTTCCCGCCATCCTTCATTACTTCGCCCGAACAGAATCGCCAGGGCACCGGAGAGGCGTGGTCGATTCACGGGCGTTTGCTGCCGGGTCTGGAGCAGGCAGCCGCATTCGAGCGTGTCGACCTTTCGGTTGATTGGCACCAGCAGGTCGAGACCGGTGTGACGGCATTTCGGGTGCCAGTCTACTTATGTCCGAGCGAGATTCGTCAAGAGATTCGCAGTCGCGACGGCCGGCCCTACGTCGCGCCGATTTCGTATGGGTTCAATCTGGGATCGTGGATGGTGTACGACCCCGCGAGGAAGCGCGTCGGTGACGGCGCGTTTGTGGTCAATCGAGGGACTCGAGCGGCGGACTTTTTCGATGGTCTTTCGCACACGCTCGCGGCATCGGAAGTGAAGACGTACCAGCCGTACATTCGCAACACGCCGGAGTTTGGACCGGCCGCACCGGCGCGACCGGATCAATTGAAAACGCTCGGCGGAGAGTTTCGTGAGACCGGTCACACGGTTTGGCCGGACGGCCGGGTTCACCACAGCGGATTCACGACCGCGTTTCCGCCTCAGTCACGGGTGATCTACGAAATCGACGGTCGCGAGTTCGACATTGACTTCACCACGCAAAAGGAAGGCGAGAGCGCGACGCGCGTGACGTACGCGGCGGTCACTTCGCGGAGCTATCACGTCGATGCGGTGAATGTCGTGTCGATGGATGGATCGGTCCGATCGGTCAACGGCGCCGTGGATGAATCGGTCTGGCGAGCGTGGGGAACACGTGGCGGTCGGGAGCTGAACTGAGCAAGCTCCGAGCGTTCGCGCGTCACGCATCACGTGGTACGGCATCGCATGTTCGAGTTCGCCACGCTGGCGTTGCGTTTGCGTTGATGCTTCCGACTAGCGAGCTCGGGCGGTGGCTCTTTTCGTGCCGGTTCGTTTCCGATAGCGGTTGGGGTTGTCAGCTTGCCCCGTCGCTTCATAGAGAAACTGACTCGGGGTTGTCGGGACCGCCTTGCCCCATTTGCGACGCGTCAAGGCCATCGAAAGCGTGAGTTGTTCTTGAGCGCGGGTGATGCCCACATAGCAGAGCCGGCGTTCTTCGGCGATGTCTTCGTCGCGACCGGATTTGACGCTACGCTGATGTGGTAGCAAACCTTCCTCCATGCCGACCATGTAGACGATCGGAAATTCGAGCCCTTTTGCGGCGTGAAGCGTGAGAAGCCAGACGGCGTTTTGCATCGCGAGTTTGTCTTTTTCGTTACCCATTTCTTTGCCCGCCAGCGCGATGTCGGCGAGAAAGCCGGTGAGGTCCGCTTTCTCGCGGCCATCTTCGAAGGCACCGACGGCATTGCTGAGTTCGCCGAGAGATGCGAGTCGGTTCTGACGGTCCTCGGGTTCGTCGTACAGCCGATTGATCTCGTCCGCGTAGGCGGTTTTTGTGAGGAGCGTTTCCATGGCTTTGGCGAGCGACTCCTCGCTCGCGCGGCGGGTTACGTCGCGATGAATCGCCTTGAGGTCTTCGACGCCGCGTTTGGCGGCGGGCGAAAGTTGCTCGATGACGGACGTTTGCTGCATGACCTGCCAGACCGAAACGCCTTGCTCGACGGCGTGACGGGTGAATTCCTTCACTGTCTTGGGGCTCAGTCCGCGCGCCGGTGTATTGATGATTCTCAGCAGCGAAACTTCGTCGTCGGGTTGGTCAATCCATTTGAGGTAGGCGACCATGTCACGAACTTCACGTCGATCGAAGAACGATTGACTGCCGAGCATGACATAGGGGACGTCGGCGCGTCTTAATTCCGTTTCGAAGAGTCGCGGTTGCTCGTTGGTACGAAAGAGGATGGCGATGTCTTTCGGTTGCAGATGCTCGTTGTCGATAAAATGTTTGATCTCACCGACGACGGCCTTGGCTTCGGTCGTTTCGTCTTTGTGTTGCGCGATTCGGGGACGCAGACCGTCGGGACGTGACGGCCGCAGAACTTTGTCGTGTCGCTCGCTGTTGAACTGAATCAGGGTATTCGCCATGTTCAAAATCGAACCACAACTTCGATAGTTGGATTCGAGACAGACCACTTTGGCGTCCGGCCAGTCGTTGCGAAAGTTCAGGATGTGAGTGACGTCGGCGCCTCGCCAAGCGTAGATGGATTGGTCGTCGTCACCGACAACGCAAAGGTTTCGGTGCTTTTGCGTCAGGTGTTTGGTGATCTGATATTGGCTGCCGTTGGTGTCCTGGTACTCATCGACCAGAACGTGATCGAACCGCCCGGCTTCGAGATCGCGGATATCGACGTGTTGATCGAAGAGAACTTGGGTTTGCAAAAGCAGATCATCGAAATCCATCGCACCGCGAGTCTCGAGCGCACTTTGGTATCGACGATATCCAGACGCCGCGAGATGTTCTTTGTCGGTCGCAGCCAAACTGGGCGCGTCGACGGGATGGACCGAGGCGTTTTTCCAATTGCTGATGATGGCAAGGAGATCGCTTGGTTTCAGTGACGACGTCGGCAGTCGCAGCTCACGGAGGACGCCGCGGGCAAGTGATTCTTGGTCACTGCGGTCGTAGATCGAAAATTTGGCGGGATACCCGAGCGCGGTCGCGTGTCGACGAAGGATACGGACGCAGTGTGCATGGAACGTACAGACAGTTGGTTCCGGCCGCTTGTTCTTTTTGGAGCGACGCTTGGGACGGCCCATCAACTCGCCGATCCGCTCCTTCATTTCGCCGGCCGCTTTGTTGGTAAAAGTCACCGCGAGGATTCGATCGGGCGCGGTGCCGGTCCGAATCAGGTTTGCGATGCGAAAGGTCACCACGCGGGTCTTTCCGGTCCCCGCTCCGGCAAGGACGAGCAGCGGACCGGAGAGGGTTCCAACGGCATCGGATTGGTCGGGGTTCAATCCATGAAGGTTCAATCCAGACGCCAAGACAACGTCCTCCTGAGTGACAAGGCGATAGCTGAAAGAAAACCGGCCCATCGGTTCGCAGGCTTGCGGGATGGGCCGGGCGAGAGAC
>JBCBLJ010000226.1:0-10593 GCA_038520195.1 Planctomycetota bacterium | reverse complement strand
TTCCACGCCAGTGGACCGCACTGCAGCACATCGCCTTCTTCCAACCGCCGTGATCGCGACAACCGACCGTCGACGAACACCGCTCCATCGAGAGCGACGACAAACAGATCATCGTTGCCCCTCACCAATGCCGCATGGTGTTCGGCGAGTTCTCGATGCCGAACCGACCGCATTGAGACGGCCGACGGGCCCTCGGTAGCCCGGCCGACGACGGCGACGGATTCGGACGACACCTCCATGACCGAACCGGCACTCTGAAACGAAATCGCGGCACGTTCAACTTCAGCTGGATCGCCGGGCGCGAGCGAAGTCGTCTGCCAATACCGAAGCGGAAAACCGCAATGGCAAACATCGCGTTCGGTCACCGAGCCGCAATGAGGACAGTTACTCTCCACGAGAGATCAACTTCGCTTCATATCGAAAATCCGTCTTCACGTCGCGCTGCCATTTTGTCCCAAACAATAAATGGTTTTTTGACTTCACGTTCGCTTGAATGTCGCACGTTCCGTTCGCCTGAAGAATCAAATAGTCCGATTTGCCGTAAAAGACTCTCCCCTGAATCCCGCGGACTCGCGCGTCATACCTCTTCGCATTCTGATCCAACGACATCGTCAAATCACCCCGCTGGATCGCGAGCTGACGACAAGAGTGACCGTCATAAGCCGCATCCCGCAAGTATTTCATCCCCAGCGATCCCGCCGTTTCACTCGACTGCGTATGAATCATCATGCCGCCCGCGTCGCGGGCGTCGACTTCCCAAGTGGACCCAACCGGTCGCTCGATCGTATCCATCACGTAGTAGTCCAACAGCGGATCAGCGGCCTCGGCCCAGCGACGAACATCGTCAAGTTTGACTTCGACGGGACCATCCACTTGGCGAACGCGTGTGATGCCCAGACCATTCGACCAAACGACTTCGAACACGCAGCCGGAATACCTTGCGGGGTCCTCCACGAGCTGTGCTTCATCAATTTGTGTCAGCCGCTCGACGTCAAACCCGCTGACTTCCGCCAATCGAGTCAGGGCTTTCTCGTAGCGCGGATCGACTTTGCCGTACGTCACCACCAACTTGTAAGCAACATCGACCGGCGGTGCCGCCGTGCGTGCCGCATCGAGCAGGTGCTCCAATCCAATCTTCAGAATCGGGGACGCGTCGCTAAAGTCCGCGACCCGTAAACGCTTTTCACTGGTGATCCGCTGCTGAGACGCTTCGAGGACCTGAATCTCGAAGGTCAGATCGCCCAGCTCATTTTTCAGCACCCGCGTGCGACTGGAGTAGCGGTTTGTGTAAAGGACATTGGTGCGTCCCTCGATGCCCCAATTCTCATTGACCGCCAGACCTCGGATCCGCAACACCTTGGACGCCGCCCACTCTTTTCCGACCGGGTAGCGACGCGAAAGTTCACGCGAGTCAATTTTTTTGCGCGACGAACCATCTCGGTCCATCGACACCCACTCCGACGGTTCAGCCGCTAGTGCACCCAACGGAAGCACGGCAGCTAGCAGACAACTCAATAACGTTCGCATCAAACGACTCACTGGAAAACCGAACACTGAAGCAGCGGCCATTCTAGGCTCGTCACGCCGCAACCGGGGGCGCTACCAGTTGGCAGTCAGGGCACGACGAACACTCCTCCCCGCCATCCCCCGTTTCCTTTCGTGTCTTTCGCGTGTTTCGTGGTTCCCTCCTGCCTCCTCTCCCATTCGCGAGGATGAGTGTTCCCCCAGACTCCTACCCACCACCCCCATTTCCTTTCGTGTCTTTCGCGTGTTTCGTGGTTCCCTCCTGCCTCCTCTCCCATTCGCGAAGATGAGTGTTCCCCCAAACGCGATCACAGCGGCAACAGATCGCGCGGATCGACCACTTCGCGTGGTCGCCCCGATGGTGTCGTAGGCTCTCTCCTCTTCTCCGACAGCTTCGGCGGCGGACCGACTCTCTTGCTCGTCGAGAGAGTCACGCCGTAGCCGCTCTCGGCGTTCACCTCGCGGACCCCTTTTGAAAGGTTCCAGACCAAGAGCGGATTGTCGAGAGTCAAATCGATCACCGTGGTGTTCCAGAGCGGAATTGTGCCATCTTGTTGAATCCAAAACTGGATGCTTTGACCGGCACGGTACTCTTCGACCTCAAGCGACAGCACCGCGTTCTTGCCTTCCGAAGACTCCCAAGACCAGCTCTCGCTCGCCGAATCGGTATCGGTCTCAAAGCCCACCAGGTGCGCCGTCCAATCTCCTTTGTTCTGCACTGCAAGCACGTCCAAGGAAAACGAACGAACTTCCAAGACTTCACTGATCCATTCACCCAAGACGTCCTTGATCAAACCACTTCGCATCAAAGCGTGTTGTTCGCGAATGTCTTTCATCGTCTTGCGACTGCGAGCCCACGCCTGCCAGCGGTCGTGAGCCTCCGTCAACAAAGTCAACCGCTCGGTGGCCTCGCGCAGGTGCTTCGACTCCCAAGGTTCATTGACGCACTGCTGGACCAGTTTTCGCGCTATCGTATCCTGCTTTCTCCACTGAACTTGCCCGCGAATCGACGCAACGGCGTCCAATCCTCCTCGCCACTGCCGGGTGACGTCCCCTTCGCGCGCGGCCGCCAACTCGATCGCTTTCTCCAAAGGACGATCCGTCACTTGTGCACTCCACCACAACCGATCCTCCGGCAACCGAGGCTCGGCCTCAACAATCGGCGCAGTGATCGCCGTCGGCGTCGGCCGACTCGACGCAGCATTCTCCAACTCCACTTCCATCGCCAAGAGTTGCTCGTTGGCGGCCACCAATCGTTCCTGCGCCGCGTTCTTCTCAATCACACTCCAAGCCGCGAACCCCGCCAACGCCAATCCTCCCACCGCGAGCGCGACCTTCCGGACATTCCGCCCGGAGGTGCCCGCCGCCAAGCGGGACTGAGCCCACGCGATGAGAGAGGCTTCGACTTGTCCACTCGAGGCGGCGCGGACGAGCTTCGAGGCGACGGTTGCCAAGCGTCGATGGGAGCGATCACTTCGCAGGTTCGATCGCAGCTTTTGAAGGAACTCGGCTTGTGACTCACTGACGTCCCAAATCTTGCCAACGGATTCCGATGAGAGGCAAGCCTCCGCGAGCACCACACCCAACGCGTACCAGTCGTCGGCCGGTTGCGGATCGCGTGGAGTCTGAAGCCGATCCTCCATCCAGTACATCGATTCTTGGTCGCCGATGTGAACCGCGTCGACTTCGGCTGCCTCCTTCCAATCGATCCACAAGGTTGCCGCCGGGACGCTGCTGCCGCCACGATTATGGAATGCCCCCGAACGAATCCGCCCGTACGCGAAGCCACTCTGGTGAGCTTGCGACAACGAGCGGATCACATCGACAAAGGACGAGGCCAGACTGTTCCGCCCCGAACGTGTCAGCCCTTCCAACACGACCGGATTGAAGTCACCGAACGCGTGCGCCGACGTACTTCCTGACGCGACCGGATAGGAGCTGCCGGGCAAGTGAAGCCCCGGATTGATCCTCGGCTTTACGTCTGTCAAGTCGCGTGTCTTCATCATGGCTCTACCTCACGTCGACCCAATCCATTCCCGCCGCGTCGGCGGCTTGAAAACCGAGCGGTGAATCCTCGAAAACCACGCAACGCGAGGGTTCAACGGCAATTCTTCGCGCCGCTTCCAGGAACACATCGGGTTCCGGTTTGTGCCGCTCGGTGTCCTCCGAAGTCACGACCGCGTCGAAGAGATCGTCGATGCCGAGATTCATCAGTTGCTTGAGTACGACGATGCGTCCGCTGCCACTCGCCACCGCCATCGGTTTGCGCCGGTGATAGGCTCGCACAATCTTACACACACCGTCCTTCGGCTGAACGTCGCTGAGCTTTGTTTGAAACAACTCTTCTTTCTCGTCGGCAACCTTCGAGGGATCGACCTGGACCCCCTGATCCGTCGCGAGTGCAACGACGATCTTCTCGCTCGACATGCCGCCCATCGAGTAGAATCGGGACTCGGGAAAGTCGATGCCGTAGCGTGCCAGCGTGTCTCGCCAAGCGACATAGTGGATCGGCATCGAGTCGGCGAGCGTGCCGTCGCAGTCGAAGATTAACCCGTCATACTTTTCAAATTCAATCGCGTTCATCGCTTCAACATCGCACACTCCGTCTCGCCCCGTAACCCTGGCTTCCGATGAATCAGCCTGCCCAAACGACGCCCAAAGTCGCTACGTCACACGCGCCGCTACGTGGCGAGACCGAAGCCGATAAATCGCTCAGCCAGAACGTTGAATTCTGCGACTCGGTTTTCGCAAAAGCATTCAAAGCCGGCGCATCGGACATCCACTTCGAACCCTTTGAACAAGCCTTTCGGGTCCGGATGCGGGTCGACGGTGTGCTGTCACAAATCGCCGCCGGGCCGAGCAACGATTACCCACAGGTGTCTTCACGCGTCAAAATCCTGTCCGAACTGGACATCGCCGAACGGCGGCGGCCACAAGAGGGCCGCTTGCACTTGGTGATCGACGGTCGCGGCGTCGACTACCGAGTTTCTTCGGTGCCGACACGTTTCGGGGAAAAGCTGGTCCTGCGGATCGTCGACGCAACCGGGCTCAAAGCCGACCTGACCAAACTGGGCATGAATCCCAAAGAAGCCCAGTTGATGCACCAAGCGACCGGGCAGCAATACGGCATGTGTCTCGTGACGGGACCCACCGGGAGCGGGAAAACGACGACGCTCTACTCCGCCATCCATCGACTCAACGAAATGGAACGCAACGTCTCGACCATCGAGGACCCGGTCGAATTCAACGTCTTTGGTATCACGCAGATCAACGTCAACCGCGATCTGGACATGGACTTCGCCCAAGTCCTCCGCTTGCTGCTCCGCCAAGACCCTGACGTGATCCTCGTGGGCGAGATCCGCGATACCGAAACGGCGAAAACATCCTTCCAGGCCGCCATGACCGGGCACATGGTGCTGTCCACACTCCACACCAACGACACGGTGTCGGCAATCGCACGTTTGCGAGACATGGGCGTGGAGCCATTTTTGATCACCTCGGGGCTCAACATTGTCATCGCGCAGCGACTGGTCCGCCGCATCTGCCTCGCCTGCCGTATCCCCACCGAAGTCGCTCCCACGCAACTGCAAGCACTCGGTATCTCCGAAGAGCAAGCTCAGAAGGCCACCTTCATGCGTGGACGCGGCTGCCGAGCCTGCTCCGGCACGGGCTTCAAAGGCCGCGTCGCCATCTTCGAAATGCTCACTATCTCGTCCGAAATTCGCGACATGATCTTCCGCAATGACTCCACCGAAGCACTCCGCAAACAGGCCATCAAGGAAGGTATGCGGACACTTCGCATCAGCGCACTAAGCAAAGCCTTTCAAGGGATCATCACCCTCGATGAAGCAGCGCTCTTCTCCGGTCGAGTATGATTTTGACGCTCGATCGCACCCCATGCCAATGAGACTTGACCAAGCTGACGGACTTCGCGGCCTCGCGCTACTGGGAATCCTGGAAGATGAGTGTCTCCCGCTTCCGCTTCATGAGTGTTTCCGCTCTTCCCCTGACTCTGTGCCCTGCCCTTTTCGTGTCTTTGTTGTGTTTCGTGGTTTCTTTCCTCCGGCACGCCTCGAGTCATCCGTGAAGATCAGCGTCGATGAGTGTTCCTCTTGCTCCCCGACTTCACTCGCCTTCGACCACCACTGCACGAACACCGTGTCAAACACCAACTGACTCGCGTGATAAATCAGCATCGGCAACACGCTGACGCCGCAATCGATCGCGATCTGCAAACCGACCATCAGTGTCTTTTGGCTGCCCGCGATGCCAACGGCGACTTGACTTTCACGTGAGAGACCGAGCCCCCGTGAAGCGCCGATTCCAGACAACAACGCGATGACATGAACCGCGAGCGCTAGCAGCGCGACGAACAACAACATCCAAGAGGACGTCGTCGCGTTTGAACCGTCGCCATACGAATGGCTAACGACCGCGCCGAACGCCACCATCACCAGGATGCCGATTTGGGCCGCCAGCGAGAGACGCGTCTTGTTACGATCCGCCCAAGTCGCACACCCCCAACGCCGCATCAACTGGGCGACGCCCAGTGGCGCGACCACGAACAATGCCAGCTTCTGCATCTGCGCTATCGCCGACACTTCCGACTGCGTCGAAAACACCAATTGAATCCCGATCGGAACCACCGCGATCGTGGCCAAGTTCGTCACCGTCGTCGTGATGATCGCGATCGAATCGTCTCCCCCGGCCTTGCGCACCCAAACCGATGCCGACGCGAGCGTGCAGGGCACCAAACCGGCGACAAAGAGTCCGCCACCCATCTCCGGCGTCAACCAACTCATCACCCCGAAGCACAACAGCGGTACGAAAACCACGTTGAGCCCAATTGCTAGCAGACTCGCGGCCGGGCGTTTGATGCTGTCGCGGATCGCGTCGGCCCGCAACGTGATTCCCATCGCCCACATCACCGACATCACCAACACCGACCGCAGCGTCCCGAGTTTGGCCAGCGGCTCGAGCCAATCGGACGACACATAGCCAAGCACAAACGTGAATGCGAGTGCTAGCAAAAACCAATTCGACTTCAACCAACGCGTCATGGAGCCTCCGTGACAGAATCCCAACCTGTTCCGCGAGAAAGCCCACACCGATCTACCGATGGCGTCCCGCGTGTTCTTAGAATCGCCGCGAACATGGTAACCCAGAGGTTGATCGATGCATGAACGGACACAACGAGCGGTGGCTCGATTGCTGTTCGTTTTCTGCTGCGCGGTACCGACGGGACTGGTCGCCGCCAGCGTCGTCATCACCTGGACGCCGTGGTACCGATCTTACCGGCTGGCTCAGCTCGAACACACGCTGCAGCAGGAGACGGGGCTCGCGATCGCGGTTGAACGCTGTCGCGAGCTGGCACCGGACAAATTCAAGCTGGAGAACGTCGAACTCAGGGATCCCGAATCCGGCCAACTGGTTGCGACCATCGGCACGATCGATTGGCTCAACGAAGACACCAGCACTCGGGTCGTCCTTCATTCGCCAATCCTTCGGTCGGCGGCGCTCGGTGATGCCTGGCAATTGATTCACGATCGTCTGATCCGTCGGCCGCAACACACACTCAAGCCACTCGTGGTCGTGGCCGACCGACTGACGATTCGCAGTTCGGGCACCTCGATCACGCACGATGTCGAGGTTTATGTCGAGGCCGAGGAGCAAGGCGTGCAGATGCACGTGCGCGCGAGTGATGAACTGGACGAAGACTCAATGCTCCAGTGCACGCTTTTTCGCAACCGTGAAGGTAGGCGGCCGATGACTGAGGTCTCACTTTCCACCGGCACGACTCCCCTGCCTTGCTCCGTGTTGGAAGACTACTTCCCGGTGCTTCGGCGACTCGGCCCCGATGCCCGATTCCGCGGCACCATGGAGTTTCGCCAGCTGCCCGACCAAGGCTGGTCGTACAACTTTGATGGCACCACGGTGACCGGCATCTCACTGAGTCGAGTCAGCGAATCGTTGCCCTATCACGTTAGCGGAACGGCGGCTGTTTATATGCCGCGCTGCTCGATCATCCCCGGCCAAAAGGTCAACGTGAGCGCTGAAGTCAGTGTGCCCGAAGGAGGCTGGACCGATTGGGATCTGCTCCAAGACTTCTCCAAACAGAAAGAGATGGGTCTGGGCCTAAACAGCCGCGTTGGCGTTTCCGCGGACCGCAAAGTTCAATACAGCAAAGCGAGCTTCAGCGTCACGATCACCAACGAGAGAATGGCGCTGCAAGGACTGTGCACTCAGGGTGAGGACTACACCTACGAGGGACCCATACACAACATCGCCTTGTGCCACTTCAGCCAGCCCCTCGCGCAAACAAGCAAATGGGACTTTTCGAGTGACCTCGTGACCGCTCTCTTTTCGCCGCCACGAGGTGAACTGGGCTACTGGAATGCGGTCTTGCTGCCGTCACCCAAACCGGTCCGTGTCGCGACCGCACCGGACGAGACCGAGAGTCCCGAATCGCCCGCGGCCGCCCATCGATAGCGCCCGAGATCGCCGACGTCCGTTGGTCGGCTTTGACTGGCGCTGGCCCTTGGCATCACGGCTTACCGCCCGACCGAAGGTTACCAGCGTCGAAAGCAAACAAGCGGCACTAGACCTTGCCCGCCGACAACTTGACTTCGCTGCCCTGCCCGCTCGCTTTACGCCAAAGCGCCAAGCCACCGATCACGAACGCAATTTGCGTTCCGACGTAGATCGACAACCACATCAGCGTTCCTTCCTGAAAGCCATAGCTGTGAAGGCCGATGCCAAGTTCGTTCGTGCCGAACCAACTCCATGCCGTCACGACGTTGCCTCCGATCGCCAACAACGCAAACCCTCGGGCTTTGACCATCCCGTCCCATCGGGCGTGCAGCATCATCGCGTTCCAGATCACGATCAACAGCGCACCGTTCTCCTTGGGGTCCCAACCCCAGAAACGGCCCCAACTGTCGTCGGCCCAGAGTCCACCCAAAATGGTCCCAACGGTGCTGAATAGAATCCCAAAACATGAAGCGCCATAAATCATGCGATACAGCGCACGTGACTTCGCTTCGCTTTGTCCGAGCCAATTCTGCAACACGTAGCCGACACCGAGCGTCCCGGCGACCAGCGTCGCGACGTATCCGAGCGAGACACTGATCACATGCGTCGCCAGCCAGAATTGAGTGTCAAGGACCGCCTGCAGCACGGGCATGGTGTCGCCGGCACTCAGCCCCAAGCTGGCCACCAGCAAGGTCAACGTGCCCGCGGTCGCGGCCAACAAGTTGCCGAAACCGAGCCGGAAGATGCGGTCGACGACCACACCGAAGATCGCCGACGCCCAGCCGATGAAGACCGCCGACGAATACAGGTTAATGACAGGCGACTTCCCTGTGATGTAAATCCGACCCAGGATCGCGACCGAATGGACGAGCACCGCGACGACGAGAATGCCCCAGGTCACATGTCGCAATCGATGCTCACCGGTGGCCATGAAGACGACCCCGAGAATCAAGGAGAGCAAGTAGTAGATGATCGCGATGGTACTCGGTGACTTCGACACCATCCATCGTTCCAACGAGACCTTGTTGGACGACAAGCCACCGATCGGAAACGCCGCCGACAAGGCGATCTGGTCATCCACCGCAGCATTGAATCGCTCGTATTCCTTTTTTTCGCTCCCGTACGCGGCGATCATTTCGCTGAATGGATCGCTGCGCAGCCCTTCGGCCGGCCCGCCGGTTGCCTGTGCCGACGCGTCATCGAAAAACGCGGTGGAGAATGGCAGCCAGTCCGGATCGCTCACGCTCGCTTCCGACTCCGATTGCGTCGGTGGCACGATCCGAGCCGTCGGCATGACCTTGAGCCGTTCCATTCGTGTCCGCAATTCCGCGACGACGCGACGCTGGAAGAGCTGTAAATCCTCTGCTGACAGGGTAGCCAGTTCCTCGTCAGACACCTGCGGCAAGCCTGGCAACTGGAACGCATCGGCGGTCAACATGTATTGCCGCGTGCGACTATCCAGTTCCAATAGTTTCTTTTCTTTGAAGCTCAGGTCCGCTTTGTCCTTCTTCTTCGCGGCGGTAATCAACGTGTCGGCGTTCTGCCAATTCCTTAGCAACTCATCCAAAGAGTACAGCTTACTCTTGCGTCGTTTCAGCTTGAGTTGACTGCGAACCTGTTCCGCGTCGACCCGAAACATTGGCAGAAAGCGGAGGGTCGGTTCATCAATCGCTACTTCCAACAACCACTGGATCGCCGGAAGCTCGTCACCGTCAACACGTTTCTTGATCGCCCCGGGGGCGTCTTCCATTGGCAAAGCATCGGTGTTGCTGATGGCCGTCAACGTTTGCCGCGCGAACGCGTCCAGCGGCATCATCCGACCGCCGAACTGCGCCGGAATCTTGCCGGCGGCATACAAGTCGTAACCTTGATCGCGTTCGGATGGCTTTAGCGCCGTCTTGAGCGCGGGAACGGGCAACAGCAGGACCATGCCGAGGAACGAAAAGATAGCCATCGAAATGATCGCCGGCAGCGGAGACCGAATCGCGGCCTGCCGAGCTTCGCTTAGCTCCGCAAACTCTTTCGCCGACTCCCGCTCGCGACGCGAAACGAAACGCCGCAAGGTCCCGGCAAAGTGAGCCAACATACCCAACGCCATGATGCTGCAGGCCACATACGGGATCAGCCAACCGCTGTTGCGGACGACCTGCAACCCCGTCATTTCCTTGCCGCCCGGCAAAGCAAAGTAGCTCGACTGAAAGAAGGTTTCACCGCGGTATCGAAGCGGGTTGTTCATCCAAACCCTTTCGCGCCGATCCTCGCCGGTCTCGGGGTCGACGATGCGAATGTATGAGCTGTAATCGCGCGGCGTCTCAGTGCCGCTGTAGTTACGACGCTGAACATCTTCCAAGTGCACCCAATACGGTTTGACCTCGCGATGATACTTCAACCCGACCTTGTATACCGTGTCGTCAATGGTGATCTCATCGTAAAGGTCGAACTCTTGTGGGTCATAGAACAAGGTGCGATCGGAAAGCAGTTGACTGACAAGGTGCGTCCCGAGAACCTCGCCGGACTCCTTGTCGACCAAATCAACAT
>JBCBLJ010001112.1:0-2044 GCA_038520195.1 Planctomycetota bacterium | reverse complement strand
GATTGCCTGCCGCACACCCCGACCGAAGCATGAATTCCCTACCGGTGGTCGTCGATTGCGATGGATGTGGAGCCTGCTGCATGCATATGGGCTATCCGGCGTTCGTTCTGGAGTCCGAGACGCATCCCGCCGAAGAAAACTGGATCACCCTTCCCAACGAACTCAGGCTCGAACTCGATCAATTTGTCGCGAGCTATCCGGCTCGCCCGGATGGTCAACTCGACGGACCGTGTTTCTGGTTCGATCAGCGAACAAGACGCTGTAAACACCACGAGTACCGCCCGCGGGTGTGCCGTGATTTCGCGGTCGGAAGCACGGACTGCTTGGCGTGGCGCGAGTGGTTGGCCGACCGGACGGATGAGCCCGATACCGGCCAAATAACACAACGTGGAGCAAGCAACAGTTGAAGCGTCTTGGGCGGTGCTGGCTTGAATTCGACTCCGCTCGCTAACCCAGAGTGGCAGCCGTCGATGGGCATTTGAAATGAAAAAGTGAGTTGGTCCCGGGGCAATCGCCCGACAATTGACAGGTCGACTTGACCTATACCGACTAGTTGGTATGTTGAGTAAGAGGTATTGTTCAATGGCGAAAAACCAAGGGCATCGCGAGCGACTTCTGGCGGCCGCCAATAAGTTGGTGCTGCGCAAGGGGTTGTCAGCAACCCGTGTGGACGAGATTTGTGCGGAAGCCGAGGTGACCAAAGGAAGCTTCTATCACCACTTTGAGTCCAAAGAAGACATGGCAACCGCCCTACTCGAGGACTTCTTTGGCAAACTCGCTGGTGCCTTGTCCGAGGGTGGTTGGCCGGACATTCGGGACGCTCGAAAACGGCTCGAAGCGATGCTGGGCCGAGCCGTCGAAGTTGCCGAGGGCCCGTTGCTCAAAAACGGTTGCATCATGGGCATCCTGACGGTCGACATGGCCGAAACAAACAACAAAGTGCGAAGGGACCTGGGCAACAAATTCAATGCGGTCGTGGAGTTAGTGTCGCCTGTCATCGAGGCGGCCTTGTCGGATGCTGGAGCGAAACCGAAGACTGCGCGAGATGATTCCATCGCCCTCGGCAAACACTTCATCGCGGTGATTGAGGGCGGCATCCTGCTAGGCAAAGCGACCCGGAACCGCGAAGAAGTCGCAAACTCCGTTCGTTGCTTCCGCCGAATGGTGGTCGCGATGCTCGGAAGCTAAATTTTTTTTGACGAAAACACATACCAACTGGTTGGTATGATGTTCCTTTACCCCAGAGGCTACGAAAATGGCTTACCCTTTGACTACCGCTTATGTAATTCTCTTCGACTTGGTGCTCCTCGGATTCCTCGTCGAGGTCCTGCGGCGTGCCGGAGCAAGCGGCAAGCTTCGCGCCGGAGTGGCAATCGGCTTGGCGGCATGGATTGGATTGCTTGCGTTCCTGATACCAAACGAATCGCTCTATCCAAACGACATTTCTCCGGTTGCATTCTTCGTGAGCATTGTGTTGGGTGTCGGAGCGTTTAGCGCGATCGGCCTGCTAACACCCATCGGCCGCACGCTTGCCAAGTCCGGACAAGAGACTCTCCTGTTGCCGCAAGGCTTACGCGTCTTCTTTGGAGCGGGTTTCCTGATCGAAGGCGGGTTGGGCATCATGCCACAATCCTTTGCCATCCTGGACGGAATCACTCACATCACCGCTGCGTTCCTCTGCATGAAGGCTGCGGTGCTGATTCAGAACAAGACTTCCAAGCACGGTGAGTTGTGGACGGCAAACCTGTTTGGACTCACAGACATTGTTGTCGTGGCTTGCGGTCTGTCCTTCTTTTTACTCGGAGAAGTTGGACCGAACCACAACGTCATGTTGGCCGCTCTGTTTGCCGCTCCAGTCTTCATCAACCTCCACTTCGTTTCACTTTGGAAACTTGTTGCTGAACGAAACGTACTTGCGACAGCCGATACCATTGAGCAGCTAGACGGTGTTTCGGGAGCGTCCACCTAGCACCGCGAGATTTAAATAAGGCTGCTGGGAAAAACGGTAACCCGACTCGTGAGCGAGGGATTCCAGCCTTTCCCT
>JBCBLJ010000501.1:0-6212 GCA_038520195.1 Planctomycetota bacterium | reverse complement strand
CGAATCGGTGAAGAAGATGACCGCTCCGTCTCCCATCAAACCGTGCGCACCACCTTGATGGGAGACGGAGCGGTCATCTTCTTCACCGATTCGATCGACGCGGGTGACGCAAGAAACCCGATGGTCTGGCATCTCGGCGCTGGAGCAACCAACAACGTGCCTGGCGCGCAAAGTCCCTACGGGCTATGGGGCGCCTTGGGCACACGAGCCTCCCGCGAAACGATCGACGCTGAATTGAACCAGTGATCCGATCGCGAACGACAGGCAGACGCCAAACGCGGTCCGCCGCCTTCCCTTTTTTCAATTCGATTTCAAATGCAAGGTTCTCCAGCGATGCGTACCAAACATCTTACGAAAGTCTTCTCTCTGACCCTGCTGCTCGGCGGAATTGGTTTTCCGTTGGTTGGTTGCGGTCGCTCCGATCAGCTGACGGCGGTCACCCACAACGCGGACGCCGATGCGCTCGCGGAATACGATCGGCTCGAGGCCGAGAACGAGCGGGCCGGACAGAATGACGGCAGTGAGTAGATGCGGTGCGGATCCGCGGTGATGCGTCCGTGCATCACCGCGACTGCCCCGACCAAGCTCAACCGAAGACGATGTCGTCGACGGATTGGATCGAGCGATAATGCGAATCGGAGCCGATCACCGGGTCGGCGTTCGATTCGTGAGCGACACTTTCTCGGACGTCCGGGTCGAGTCCGAAGGTGTCGGCATCGCGGAGCACGGTGAAGTCCAGGCCCGTCAATCGTTCGAGCTCTTCCACCGTGATTTGCTGAACGCCGGGGACGCCACCGAAACGCAATTCCAGATCGCTCGGCGTGACGAGATGGTTCTGAAACAGAACAAACGCCTGGGCTTCGAGTTTGCGGAAACGTGAGCGGCCACGGCGTTCACGGCTCGCCGAAGCGACGATCTTCCAGAAGCCCATTGGGACCTTGATCCCGGTGTCGCGGTGCTTGGGGTCGTCTTCGTCAAATAGGCACCCGACAAAAACGGAGACCTTTGCGTTCTCGCGATCGGTGTTGCTCAAGATGTGCTCTTCCAGATCGAGCCAGATCTTCTGATTGAGGTCTTTGTGTTGCGGCGCGATGTTGGTGTAGAACATTGAGTCCGCGTTTGCCTGCTCGGCCTGTTCGCGCGTCCCCCAACACGGATCGAGTCGGCGGATCAAGTGGCCACGGTCAAGTGGGTTGTTGCGATACAGATCGTTGTCGGCCTGTTCGCTATCGCGGATGCGGGGGTCCGTTTTGAACCCGCGCCGTCGGGGGCGCCGAAGTTCATCGCCATCGACATTGGCAGCGGCAAAATAAGCGAGCCGTCGGCGCTTGCTCATCACCACCGAGAAGTGACGGTAGTCGAGCACATGACCTCCGTCGCGCAAGCGGACCACATCCCGTTGCTGAGCGGCGTTCAGTCTTGGCATGGGGACGGAAAGTCGACCATCACCGATAAAGTCCGCGCGGTATCCGTCCCGGTCGGCGAATGAGTCGCGCCGCTCATCGCCTTCGCGTCGCGTCGCGGTGCCATTGCTAAAGTGACTCGGCCCGCGACCGAATCGGGCGAGGCGGTCCAGCACCCATCGGGCTTTCACCGCGTAGTTTTGTTCCAGAGCGCTTCCGGCAAAGTGCAAGCCGACCGCCTTTCCGCTTTGGATGTCAAAAACGGCCGAGCCGGAGTTTCCGCCAAGCGTCGTGCAGTTGTGGGTGAACACATAGCTATCGTGGTTCGCATCCATGATCTTGCCCGGAGCCAACCGTTTGACGTCAAAGATGTCGCGGAAGATCCTCGCTTGGTCGTGAACCGGGTTGCGGTGATCGCGGGCCGGATATCCAACGACCCCGATGAATTCGCTTTCGTCATGGGTCTCGGCGACGGGGATCGGTTCGATTCCGAGACGGGAGGCGACTCCGGAGTCCAGCTTCATGAACGCCAAATCGATCCTTGGATCGGCTTCGATGTAACTTACCGATCGGATCAAGTATTCGAGTTGTTCGTCGCTGCCATGTTCTTCCAGGAAATCCGCATAGACCTCGACGCCGGGAAGGATTTCCACGCGGCCGTTTTGGACATCGGTGAAGAAGTCGGCGACATGGCGATTGGTGATCAGCGTGTCTTCGTCGATCAACCAGCACGTGCCGACCCACTTGGCGGCTGGCAAATTGCGTAGATCGACGCGTCCGACCGAGCCGATCACGCGTTTGATGGTGGATCGATTCGGGTTGAGACGCTTTTGCCAGGTCCGCAGCCGCGGTTGCTCATAGTCCCCATTTTGAATCAGGAGGGCTGGGTATCCGTGCCGCATCACGATGGCTTCGTTGATGTCGGGCATTGCGAGCGGCGTTTCTGCGGTCCTCAACCGCTGCGTTGCTTCGCGGGTCGTCACGCCCGTGTTTCCGACACCGCCTCCGACGGTCTCGGTGACGGCCATCGGAATCTCGGACGCCAAATCATCGACAATTCCTGTCTCTTCGAGTTCGGCGAGTACTTCGCGATCTTCCAGCTGCGATTGGAAAACGGTTCGATCCGGCATGCTCGTGCTCCATTGGGGTCTTGGGGAAACAACACCTGCGGTGGACGAGGTGACGGATGGCTCGTTGCCGCGTTGTGTCGCGCAATTCAAGCGGTAACCCGAAGGCCAAGCTGGGAGCCTGAGGCAGGCTCGCGTCGCCGTCGATTCATCGGTTCGCGAACTTGCGACGAGAAGAAATCAGATGGCGACTCAAAAAATGCCCCCGGCGACCCACCCGTCACCGACCGAGGTCTCGGCACCGACTCTCTCACCCAGCCGGTGCGAAACCCCTCACTCTTTGCTCGACAAATTTGGAACAACCCCGCAACTCGCCCTGCGATGCCTGGAAAGCACTAGAATCTCCTGCTTACGCTGGAGAACCAAGAGATGTTGTTGAGCCAAAACCGATTCCCAAACGTCCTGCCGATCGCGTTCTTGATCGGGCTGATGGGGATCTCGAAGATCGATGCTGCACCGCCCAACTTTGTCGTGATCCTGTGCGATGACCTCGGATGGGGTGACCTCCAAAACTACGGCCATCCTCACATAAAGACGCCCAACTTGATTCGGATGGCGGAGGAAGGGATTCGTTTCACGGACTTTTACTCCGCGGCGCCCGTTTGCTCACCGTCGCGTGTCGGCTTGTTGACGGGGCGGACACCGAATCGCGCAGGCGTCTATGACTGGATTCCCGATGCGGACCCGAATCGACCGCTACGACAGTCCCGCGAGCTGGTGCACCTTCGCGATTCCGAGGTCACCATCCCCGGTCTCCTCAAATCCGCCGGTTACGCCACTTGCATGTCGGGCAAATGGCATTGCAACGCGATGTTCAATTCGGAAAGGCAGGCGCAGCCCGGCGACCATGGTTTTGATCATTGGTTTGCGACCCAGAACAACGCGTCGCCGTCGCATGCCAACCCAAAGAACTTCGTCCGCAACGGCGCGGAGGTCGGGCCGCTCGAAGGATACAGCTGTCAACTCGTAGCCGACGAGTTTATTGGTTGGTTGGGAAAGCACAAACAACAGAATCCGTCGCAGCCCTTCTTCGGCTACGTGGCCTACCACGAACCACACGAGCCGGTCGCATCACCGCAGGACCTCGTGAAAAAGTACCAGGCAGCCGGTGCACGAAACGAGGACGAGGCACACTATTTTGCGAACGTCGAAAACCTCGACGCGGCGACGGGCCGAATCTTGAAGGCCATTGACGATCTTGGCTATCGCGATGACACGCTCGTGGTTTTCACCTCCGACAACGGCCCCGAGACGCTGAGTCGCTACCGCCGAGCCAACCGCAGCTACGGGACTCCGGGTCCGCTGCGCGGCATGAAATTGCACACGCATGAAGCCGGCTATCGAGTGGCCGGTATCATGCGTTGGCCCAAACGGATCGCGGCGGGCCAGGTATCGTCCGAACCTGTTTGCTCGCTCGATTTTCTGCCAACGTTTGCGAAGCTCTCCGGTGCGCGACTTCCGGAAGATCGTTTGCTCGACGGCGATGATTTTCTGCCGGCACTGGCGGGAGGGACGATCAAACGTCGTCGCCCGCTGATGTGGATTTACTATCACTCGTACACCGAACAAAAGCACTATGTTCCATCGGTGTCGTTTCGTGACGGCGATTTGAAGATTCGCGCGCGCATCGACGGCTTCAAGGGCGTCGCCCAGGTCGACCAAGCGAACATCGACGCGGTGCGCGACGGCGAGCTGACAGGGTTCGAGATCTACGACCTGAGCACCGACAAATCCGAATCGAATCCGCTTCCAGTGGCGGGCAGCGATCTACCCGCCAAACTTCGCGAGCAGTATCGCGCGGCACTGGAAACGTTTCACATCTGGCCGGCGATCAAGCGGCAAAAATGACCGACGAGCCGGTCTGTCGACGTCGTGGCAGGATTAGAGTTCGCCGATTGCGTCGATCACCTGTTGGTCATGCCCATCGACTTTCACTCGCTTCCAGACTTTGGCGACCTTTCCCGCCGCATCAATCAGGTAGGTACTCCGTTGGATACCCATTGATTTTTTTCCGTACATGTTTTTTTCTCGCCAAGCACCATACTTTTCGAGCATGGCGTGTTTCTCATCGACGAGCAATGGGAACGGCAATTCGTACTTCGCACGGAACTTGGCGTGGCTCTCGGCGGAATCAGCACTGACGCCAAAAATCTGTGCGCCGGTCTCGAGGATTTCTTCGTAGCGGTCGCGAAAAGCGCAGGCCTCTTTCGTGCAACCGGGCGTGTCATCCCTTGGGTAAAAGTAAAGCACGACCGGCGATCCCTTCAGCTCGCTCAGCTTGACCTTGTTTCCTTCGTCGTCAGCTAGGGTAAAAGCGGGTGCCTTGTCGCCGGGTTCCAACCAGTCAGCCATCAATCATTTCCTCTCAGTTTCGCAGGTCAATTCACTCGCGCGGCAAGTTGTCGGTGAATGGATACTCGTCGCGTGGGAGTGTATAGCGTTGGCGACCGCAAGCGCCGAGCCAAGGTCGGACACGCTGAGGGCGTGAGCTGAAAACAAAAAAGCCCCCGCGGGATTCCGCGGGGGCTTGTTCATTTCCGATTCGGATTTGTCAGCCGAGGGGCACCGTCAAGCCGAATCAAGCGGCACTGACGAAGAGCAGAGGTGCGTTGGCGAGGCCTCGGCCTAATTGCGTCTCGGATGATTCTCAGTTGCAGCCGCATGCTGCGGGAGCTTCACAACCGCAAGCGGGCTCGATCACTTCGCATCCGCAAGTCGGCTCAGCGGCGCAACCCATGTCGCATCCGATGTCGCAGCAGCTGCTCTTCTTGCTGAAGAGCTTCTTCAGCAGGCCACCGAAGTGCCGCTTCTTCGGAGCGCATCCGCAAGGATCAACGACTTCGCATCCGCATGCCGGAGCTGCGATTTCGCAGCCGCAAGTCGGAGCGGGTGCAGCGCATCCGCCGCAAGCCGGTGCCGCGATTTCGCAACCGCAAGCAGGCTCGACGATTTCGCATCCGCAAGCCGGCTCAGCAGCGCATCCCATGTCGCAGCCGCACTTGTTGTGCTTGCCGAACAGCTTCTTGAGCAGTCCGCCGCCGAACTTGGGTCCGCATCCGCATGCCGGAGCGACAACGTCGCAACCGCAAGCGGGAGCCGGTGCTTCGCATCCGCAAGCCGGTTCCATTACAACTTCACAGCCGCAAGCGGGCTCGGCGCAACCAGTGTCACAGCCGCCGCCACAGAGTTTGCCAAAAAGGCCGAACGCTTGAGCGTCAGCCGAGGTGCTTGCGACCAAAGCAAAGGCCAACAAAGCAGGAACGATTACACGACGCATCGTGAGATTCTCCATGTATTAGTTTTTCGGAAGGGTCATGCCAGCACTGACGCGGAAATCGAAGGTGGTGGTGGGCTGGCCGATGAGGTCGCGATCGAGTTAGGGGGCGATCTCGATTCTCACTCGACACTGTCGATGTGCACCACGTCAGTAGCACGTCTTTCGTAAGCGGGCCTACATCATCCGTGCACAAGCGGCTATCGACGCGTCCACCTGGTGAATCTTCGTTTTCCTCCAACGAAAGCCAATCAACTCGACTTTCGAGGCCCGGTCAGACTCTTTGTGACGCTCGGATGGATTGAACGCGTTACGATGCTGGCCGGAGGGGAGAGTTGAAAGTTGAAAGTTGAAAGTTGAAAGTTGAAAGTTGAAAGTTGAAAGTTGAAAGTTGAAAGTTGAAAGTTG
>JBCBLJ010000651.1:0-4914 GCA_038520195.1 Planctomycetota bacterium | reverse complement strand
GAACCAAAAATGCGAAGCACCCTACGGGCCATTTGGTTTTTGGTTCCTGACACCGTTTCCGTAGCCAACCCTAAAGTCAAGCTGTAACGGACCACTAGGGCTTTACGAAGGGAAACATCGACCGAATTTGATCAGCCAAATCGGTGAACCTTTCAAGCGGATGCGGCGTGTAATCAGGGCCCAAGCAAGATTTCGCTCTCGAGCGAGGAAGCCGATCCAAGTTTTACTGTCAGCGGTGACGCGTAGATTCGCATTGCCGTGATGTCCCTCCTCGACTGAGAGTGTCTGGTCGCGGATCGTCACGGTCGCGATCCGCTGTTCGGCACCGGTAAAGGTGAAGTGATAGATCGCATCGAGGCCCTTTGATTTTCCGCGTTGGAACTGCAGGTGCATGTACCGAAGAAAGCCATCGATCGAACCTGGGTGCAGGCTCCCGCGGACCGGTCGCGCGGTCTTCGAAGGAAAACGCCGACCAACATGCTCTTCCGCGTCCGAGCCCGAGACCACGTAAACGGGTTCGGGTTTCTCGGTCAAAGGCTTGAGCGTCTCGTCCTTGAACGCTCTCTTGTCGGCGAGCCATGGAGAGATCACGTCCTCGCCCGCCGGACAAACCGAGAGGCAGTAAGCCGCCTTGTAGTTGGCACCGAAGGAAAGACTCGCCCACATCGAAGCGGACTCGGCGTCGTTGACCTCCGACCGGTAGTCGTTACGTGATCGGCTCGACGCGACGGTCTCCACCCAGTCGGTGAAACCACCCATGAACTCGCGGTAGTTGTGCGTGTAGCAAGCGCTGAAATCGAATTCACCGTCGGGCTTGATGGCCCCTACGGGGCAAGCTGCGACACAAAGCTTGCACTCCAAGCACGGGTTGAAATCGATCGGTCTCGATTGCTCGGTCGCGTCAATCGGATGATCCAGGAGGATCGTTCCGAGTAGAATGAAGTTGCCGAACTTTGGATGGATCACGTTGCGGTGAATGCCCATTTGTCCAAGGCCCGCCGCGACGGCGACGGGTTTGTGTGCGACAACCCAGATTTTTCCCGGGAAGCGATCCATCTCCATGGGGAATCCCATCGAAGGGTTGAGTGCTCGGTGGCCTCGCGCCTCCAGTTCGGTTACAAGCCGTCGTGCCACTTCGTTGACGTCGTCGCCGGTGTGATGAAACTCCAGGTTCGCGATGGAGCGCGCCGGAGATCGGATCGGTTCCCGATTCATCTTGCAAACAAACGACAGCAGGGACTTCGTCCAAGGGGCGGCGCGAAGAATGTCCTCGCGCTGCTCAGCGATCTCGGAACGGTCGATCGAAATGATGCCTGCATCATCGGCTCCGAGTTCTAAGCACCTTTCAATGAGTTGTTGCGAGTCGAGCGGACGTGCCGCCTCGCGCAGAGTTGACTCGCGGGCCTTGATAATGGTCGGGTGCTCGTCCAGCTTTGACATGTCAGTTCCCACAAATGATGAATCTAGCCACTTGCTTTTTGCAAGTAAGCAGTTGCATTTTGCAAGTCGTGGCTGTAAAGTCAAGCGAGGAGTATGCCGATGCCGAAGAAACGCCGATCGCCTTGCCCCGTCGCCAACACACTGGATCTGATCGGCGACCGATGGACCCTATTGGTGGTGCGCGATCTTTTTCTGGGCCGCCGCTACTTCAAAGAGTTCGCGGCTTCGCCGGAGGGGATCGCGACTAACATTCTCACCGAACGTTTATCGCGACTGTTGGATGCCGGCCTGGTGGAGCGTGTCCCGACGCCAGAGCAGCCGGGACGCGACGCGTACAAGCTGACTAAAAAGGGCCAGACTCTGCGTCCACTTCTGGAGGAGTTCATGAATTGGGGCTTAAAACACATTGAGGGAACGCAAGCTCGTCTCAAGCCCAAGTAGCCCGTTTGCACGAGTGCGGAGCTCGTAAAGTTTATTTGGTGCCAGGCATGTGCCAGGCATGTGTCAGGCATCTTTCGCTTAAAGGCATCCACTCAAAGGATGTTGCGAAGTCAGCTAGTGCCGCGGGAATTAGATAACGCTGCTTGGAAAAACGGTAACCCGACGCGTGAGCGAGGGATTCCAGCCTTTCCCTCGCTCACGCGTCGGGTTACCAAGCAAGATCAATTCGTTCCCGCAGCACTAGTTTGATCGCTAATGCAGCGGCTTGCGGCCGTGATGCGTTCGGACGCGGTTGACCCAAGTGATGGCGGCGGGATGGGAGCGAAGAAAGCCGACGATCTTGCTGGTCGAAACGGACCACGCGGGCGCGACAAGGCTCGGTTGTCCGCCGGCAACCCATAGGTCATTCAATAACAGCGCCAACACAGCCGGCTTGGAATCGTTCGCATCGTTGAGTTTGAGCGGGTGCGCCGAAAAACGTTTGCGGACTTCGGCTTCGATTCCAGAGCTTGAACTGTCGGAGTCCGCCGGATCGTCGAGTGGGCTCCGTGTCCGCACTTCGATGGCGAGGATGAAGCGAAGCCGCTGGAGGGCGACCTCACGGTTCTCCGCCTGGCTTCTTCGCTCGGTCGCCTCGGCCACGAGTTGTGTCGGACGATGAGTCAAGAAGCTGCCCGAGCTGGTTTTGTTACGGTGCTGTCCGCCCGGCCCGCTCCGCCGCTGCGTTCGAAGTTCGCATTGCTCCAACAACACCGTCGGGAGCTCGGTTGCCGGGTGTGGCGCCTCGACGAAGCGACAATCCATCCGTTCGCCTGCGGCGGGTAGTTCTGCTCCCGAGGAGTGATTCGCGGGCGACGACATCGGATGAGGGCAAGAAAACTGAGTAAAGAGTGGCGCGGGATTGGCCGACGAATTGGGGGGCATCGACGCGAGAAACGATGCCAAGAGCGCTGGATTTAGAATATCAGCTTCTTTGTCGAACGCATCGTCTGATTGCTGGATTTGCGGTCCGGCGAAGAGCGTCATTCAACCTGAAACGGTTCTCCGAAAATAGCGTGCTGGATGTCATTCTCGGCGTGTCCATAGTAGAGCACGACGCGCATCGGCTTCGTGAATGCAGAGAGCGGTGCATCTTCTGGCATCTCGGCCGTGCGATACTCTCGTAGATCCGTTTCGATCATGATCGAGTCATTCGGTGCAAGAGAAAAGTTTGAGCGGCCAGTACCGCACCACTCATAGTCACACATCGTCCATTGATCGCCGACACGAAGTTCCCAGGTCTGTAGCGGACGATGCGATCCATAGCCGGCGAAATAGATCGGCCTCTTGGTGGTGTTCGTAAGCGTCAATTGAGCAACCGGAACGCCGTGCGTTTCTTCGAATCGAGTGAATTTCAGTGTCGGAGTCGTGATGACAACGCGATCCGGCTTCGCCTGCGTACCACTGGCACGAATCAGTAGCGCAATCGAGCCGGCCGAAACCAGCGAAAGAAAGATCAGGACCAGTGTGGTTCGGGGCATGTCAATCTTTTCGGCGAACACCAGCGATCACCCGGACTGTACGTCATCATCGATTGCAAGCGTCTTCGTAGCTACCCGTGAAACCGGTACAGGCCACCAGCATTCGATTCTGATGGGATTTAAGACCGCGTGCAAGCAATTTGCGGCCCGTAAGGGGTGTCTTGTGAGCATGGAGGCGTCGCTGCAAACGGACGATGCCAAGTGTGATGAGTTCAGGGCATCAGCTTCACTCGCACCCTCTTCACCTTCGCGGATGCGTGTCATTTTCACGAAGACTATCCCTTGGAACTCGACGTGCGACAAGAAAGACTGCCTCTTCCGAGCCGGAGCGCTCAATGAGTTGAAGGGCCTGACAAATGCCGACATC
This sequence comes from Planctomycetota bacterium, assembly GCA_038520195.1. Taxonomy (GTDB): domain Bacteria; phylum Planctomycetota; class Planctomycetia; order Pirellulales; family Pirellulaceae; genus Stieleria. Next base: position 1,146 of record JBCBLJ010000651.1, on the reverse strand, counting down.
GTCGAAGTCTGCTCAAAACCCCCTTTCTACTTCGTGTTTGGCAACCACGACGCAGACATGGCTCAGATACTCGCCGATGCGGCCGACCAATTCGACGCGAACTGCCTCAAGTGGGGCGCGGAAATCGAACTCGCCGGGAAGCGAATCGCGATCGCTCATGGCCATTTCCCAAAGGACTTTCGTCCACTGCTCGTCTTGAATCCAGATTACTTTTTGTTTGGGCATTCTCACCAGACTCACGACAGCATGGATGGGGACCTGCGACGGATCAATCCTGGTGCACTGCATAGGGCGACGGAGTATATCGTGGCTACTCTTGACTTGATCAGCGACACGGTCGAGTTCATCTCTGTCGATCGTTCGTTTGGACGTCCACGTCACGAACACCCGTTGAGCACAGGCCACCGCAGTGAATCAACGCTTCCACGCCATCGGCTTGTAGTAAATCCACCGCAACACATGTACGTCCGACCTGATCGTGAGTGTCGGAAAGAATGCCGATCTTCAACGAAAACTCCTGCTTGCGAACTCAGCGTTGCCTTGCTTTCGGCATTGGATTCTGATGCGGATTGGGGTCACACGCAAGCAATTCGGCGGTTCCTTGCTATCAATGGGTGTTTTGCGATCCTTGCTTCAATTTGACCGCGGACTTGTGTGTTTCGACGCGGCCGATCGCGATTGAGACGCAATCCGAAACGCACTGGTGATGCTAGCGGTGCCTCGCTACAAGAGAGGCTCGGGAGTGTCGTCGGGCGGCGGCTCCCGCTTTGCCAGCATCCTCGCGGCGACCAGGGACGGCCCGTGAAATCACCGTTTGCACGCGTACTTAAAATCGCTTCCCGCCGGTATCGAGCCGTGCTCGGGTTGGGAATCACCTCGCTGATCATCGCGCTACTTTGGAGCGCCAACATCAGCGTGATGTATCCGATCGTCGAAGTCGTTTTCGACAACAAAACGCTGACCCAGTACACGGCCGAGAAGCTGGCCGAGACGAACGAAGAAATTCGGGCGATCGATCGGAAGCTTGACGCGGACCTTTCCGGGCACGTGCGTCGAGCTTCCGATCGATCGCCCGAATTTCTTCGTTCGTCTCGGCCAGCTTCTCGGCCGTGTACTGGGTCAGCGTTTTGTTGTCGAAAACGACTT
>JBCBLJ010000596.1:0-5347 GCA_038520195.1 Planctomycetota bacterium | reverse complement strand
GGTAAACGTTTGAAATCAACCCGGCGAGCTTGCCGACGGGAGTCTCGCTTTCCCGGGGCCGCTGCTGAAACAGTTTGCCCACAGTTGTCCACGGGGCTGCGTCTACAGCGCGTCAGGGCCAAACACCTGGACTTCGACGAGCTTTGAAAACGAATCGAAAACATAACCCTTGTTGCCGTTGGTGACGATCCGAACGTATCGTACATCACGAGCCGCGAACGCGTGCTCGACTGGCACCGCCGACCCGGGACGTGGTCGAACCGGATTGTCCGGTCGCTCACGATAGCGTCCCACTCGCTCGAACGTCTCGCCATCGGCGGAAACCTCCACCGCGTACTGCTCCGCCGAGTTGCTGATCGAATAGGCGTGAACCACGATTCGGTCGACGGGGAGAACACTCTCGAGATCGATCGTGATGCGAATCGGTTCGGGCTCTGCCGAGTAACCAAGATAGAAACCGAGATTCTCCGTCCCGCCGTCGGTCAATCGCTCGACCGAGAATGGGCTCGCGGACGGAGCAGTTGAGACAACGGGTTTGCCCAGTGCGAGATTCTTCGTTGGTGTCACGCGAGTCAGTTTCAGGCGGCTAGCATGGCCGAGCGAATGGCCTCCGACGAATGCCGCCGCTCGCACGATCGCTGAATCGTTGATCGTGACCGGCCCCGAATAGAGGCTTGAATCGGCACGAGGAAGTTGGCCATTCAGCGTGTATCGAATTTCAGCGTCCTTCAGCGACTCGCTAAGCTTCATGCGCAGTTCCGTTTTGTGATGGAACACGCCGTCCCCGGGGATCACGAGGTTCAGTGCCTGAATCGTGACGGGGTAGAAGCAATGACGTCGCGTAATCTCCGTTGCCTTGGCGCGAAGCTCGAATGCTTGGAAGTCTCGCTCGTCCTCGCCGGCCCACGAAACTTCCGCGAATGGAATGAGCCGCGGTACGTTCTGACCGAAGAAGTTCTCTTCGCGGCCTTCCCACCAGGGCATACAAAAGCCGATCAGGCGGTCGCTGGGTTCGACAACGATGGGCCTCGAGAATGTCGGAATCCCGGGATTAACGTGCTTGAACCGGTTTAGCTGAAGAGTTTCGAAGATTCGCCGCGGCGAACACATGGTGAAGTTAATGCGGGGGTAGTGATCGACGATGTACAGTGGATCCCAAGCTGCGTTCACGACTCGATAGCCATCCCGCAACATCCGATCCGGCGGATAAGCGATGGTCCTCCAGTTGATATGGATGACCTCCGTGTTGACCTTGTTGTTGCCCTCGCCAGCATCCGGGCCTTCCCAGACGATCGTTTGACGCCCCTTCGATTTCAAATAGCCATGAAGCCTGTTAATCAGGTCGCGCTGTGCTGCCACCGGGACTCCGTACGCCTCGTCGCCGCCGATGTGGATGTAAGGCGACGAAAAGACGTCCATCAACTCATCCAGAATCGTCTCAATCCCATTTAGCGCCGTCGCGCTGGTAGCGAGTTCCGTCGCCGACTGCCCGAACACCTCCGGGTAGACGGAGCGTAGCCGACTCGAGTGACCTGGAACTTCGAGTTCCGGAATGACCGTGACGCCACGTGCTTTGGCATACAACTCCAGTTCGCGAAACTGCTCGAGAGAAATCAGGCCATCCCATAACTTGGGATAGGCAGTCGATGGCCACGCGAAACGCTGGTCGTCCGTGAGGTGAAGCTGCAGCGAATCGACCTTGTAAAACCAAAGTAGGTCGACGGTCTCTTTGAGCAACTCAAGACTGTGAGGATTGCGCCCCATGTCAATCATGAAGTTTCGATAGGAAACGCTGGGAGAATCCTCAATCCGCACCGGTGGTAGTCGCAAGGATGCGTCGCCGCCAACCAATTGCAGCAAGGTTGCGGTGGCGTGCGTCAGCCCCTTGAGTGTCGACGCTTCGATAGCGATTCCCCCCGGTGTCACGTCGAGAACGTACTCGTCCGCCGAGAGTGAATCGACGCGACGGATGTTGATCGTCGCCGCAATGCCGGAGTCGACCCTCAAGCGAACCCTGCCTTGGGTCAGTCGCCCAAGCTGTCGACCGAAGACTTCGACGTGTGATGTCCAATCAGGCGGTACGTTGGCGGCGAGATCGCCGACCAGCGGTAAGTCCTTTCCCGAGCCAAGCGTGACCACTTTCGGGTACGGCACCAGCGGGAGCCTGCTGGCATCTGCAACGCCCGGCACGGCGAGCAACACGACAAACCAAGCCAAGGTTCTTACCATCCCTTTTTCCCCGCGTGGCCGTCCACGCCAATCGTTGTCGAACTTTCCAAAACCAAACATCCAGTCTGCCAAAAAACGTCGATGCTCACGGCGATTCCTTGGCGGCTTCGCTCTGCTTCAACTTCAGGGCAGGTAGCGTGCGGATGAGAACAACACCCGCCAAGGTTGCCACCATCAGACTGATCGTGAATGAAACCCACTCGCCGTAGAGCAAGTAGCCGATCCCGAACAGCAGGGAATAGACCAGGAAGGTCGAAGCAAACATTGCCCGCAGTCCCGCCGTAATCGGCTCCCCCGCCTCGACGACCTCACCTTCGGCCGCGAGTTCACGATGAACCGGCTTCCAGCCGGGACCGCCGGGGCGAATCAATCGATAGAAAGAATGCAGAACATCTCGATCCGTCGGCGGCGCGAGCAGCGTGACGAGAAGCCAGGCCGTCGTCGTAATCACCACGCCGACCAACAACTGTTGCCAATCAGTGAGCGCGGGCAAATCCGTTGAGGCATACCCGAACTTAAAGAACATCGCGACCGCAAACGAGACCGCCATTCCAGCGATTTCGCTGTATGCGTTGATCCGCCACCAAAACCATCGCAGGATGTAGATCAGCCCCGTTCCTGCACCGATTTGAAGGATGATGCTGAAACCATCCATCGCGCTTTCCAGTGCAAGCGCCACGAAGCTCGAAAGGATCATCAGACCGACGGTCGAAAACCGTCCGACCAAGACAAGCCGCGCTTCGGTAGCATCGGGTTTGACGAAACGGCGGTAATAATCGTGTGCGAGGTACGACGCGCCCCAGTTCAACTGCGTCGAAATTGTCGACATGAACGCCGCCATCAAGCTGGCGATCACCACGCCGATCAACCCCGGCGGCAGAAATGTCAACATGGCCGGGTAAGCAAGGTCATCCTTTACGATTCGCGCGTCGATTTGCGGGAACGCCTCCTGGATGCTCTCGAGGGTTGGAAACACGACCAGCGATGCCAAGCCAACGATGATCCAAGGCCAAGGACGGATTGCGTAGTGAGCGACCTGAAACAGCAGCACCGCAGTGGTCGCATCTCGCTCCGACCTTGCTCCCAACATCCGCTGCGCAACGTATCCTCCACCGCCGGGCTCGGAACCGGGGTACCAACTGCTCCACCACTGAACCGCGAGCGGAATGATCAACAGCGGGATCAACGTGGTGCTGTCCGAGAAATCCGGCAACGGACTGAGTTTGCCGGCCACGTTCTCATGTGTAAGCAGATTTTGAAAACCACCGATTTGTGGTAGCTCGCACACCACGACCGCGGCCGCGATTGCTCCCACCATTGCCAGAATAAACTGAACGCAATCGGTGAGGATCACGCCGCGGAGCCCTCCGAGCAGCGTATAGACCACCGTGACCGAGCCCGCCAACAGGACGGTTTCGACGGGTGACAGCCCAAGCAAGATGCCGCCGAGTTTGATGCCCGCGAGAATAACGTTCGCCATTACCAGGCAATTGAAGATCACGCCGAGGTAGATCGCACGAAAACCACGCAGAAAGCCAGCCGCCGGACCACTGTATCGCAGCTCGTAAAACTCCAAGTCCGTCAATACACCGCTTCGCTTCCAAAGCCGCGCATAAACAAACACGGTCAACAATCCCGTCAACAGGAAGGACCACCAAACCCAGTTGCCGCTGACGCCGTTACGGCGAACGATGTCTGTCACGAGATTGGGTGTGTCAGCGGCGAACGTCGTCGCGACCATCGATAACCCTAGCATCCACCACGGCATCCGACCGCCAGCCAGGAAGTACTCCGAGAAACTCTTTCCGGCGCGTCGAGATGCGAGTACCCCGATCAACGCTGAGATGATGAACGAGGCTCCGATGATCGCGTAGTCCAGCGCGGTGAGTTTCATTCGGCTCCGTCTTTGTCTGTTCCCCAGAGATCCGCCTCGCGAGGACCGGGCCGAACCTATCGAACCCGAAGCGTGGCGTGTCGAGAAGTTTAGTCCGCCTCACGATCCAACGTGAGGTGGCTAAACAAGCCAGACTGGACCATCCGACGCGACTATCGCTGGTAGATCGGAAGATAATGGTAGCGAACCGAAAGTGACAGCACGGCGAGTGAAGTGGAATAGACCAAGCCAATGTTGCGTTCTTCGCCGCCAGGGGCCAACCAGGAACCATCGCTTCGCTGCCGCTGGATCATCATTGATGAAACGATCTGCGATGATCGCTCGGCGTATTTGCCGCCCATCTGGTGCATCCCCTGGGCGTAATAATAGAGACCGTAAAACAGGTACCGTTCCCCAGACGGCCGCGGCGGATTGTTGAACAACCATTCCGCCGCCACTTTGACTTCCGGGGCCTCGTACTGCCCGCAGACCTGCATCGCGAGCAAACCCGCGGCAGTCATCGTGAACGATGGCTTGCTTTGCCCCGGCGTGTAACTAAAGCCGCCCGAACCAACGATGCGTTCACCTTGGCGACGGCCGGTAAACGAGTTCCGCAAGTATCCCAGGGCACTGTCAATTGCTTGGATCGGCACCGGCATTCCATCGTTCTTTGCCGAACGAAGTGCCATCAACTGCCAAATCGTGATCGACAAGTCGCTGTCTGGCGACCCGGGCGCGTAGCGCCAACCGCCAACGAGCTTGCGCTCTTTTCGGACCGCTTGCGATCGCAAGATCAACTCCAACGCTTTTTCAAGACGGTCGTGAATCCTTGCATTTTGTTCGGTGTTTGCTCCCATTCCGAGCATCTCGGTGAGCATCAACGTCACGATGCCGTGGCCGTACATCCTTGACCCATCTCGGGCGCCAAAGTAGCCCGAGTCTTCTTGATTGCGATCGTCGAGGATAAAGTCCAACGCTCGCCGCATTCCCTGCCCGCGCTTCGTTGGCTCGCTCGGTTCAGTGCCAACGGCCGCCAGCGCCATGATGGCCAGGGACGTCAGCGCGAGATCATGACCCCGATTGGTAATCGACCCATTTGGACGTTGAATGGAAAGCAAAAAATCGATTGCCTTCGAGCATGCTCGATCGAGCCGATCATTGACGTACAGTTCATCGATCGAAAGCGGATCGTCGGCACGAGCCTGAGTCGCGAGCGCGGCGACCGCGGACGCAGACAACAAGGAG
>JBCBLJ010000347.1:0-8215 GCA_038520195.1 Planctomycetota bacterium | reverse complement strand
GTCGATGGTTACGGACCAGGAAGGGACCACGACGGAATATGAATACCTTTCGGAACCCGCCAATTATTTGAGCAAGACGATCGGTCCCGACGGACAAATCACGCAACGCACCGAATACGACGACCAAGGCAGAATCGTTGCGACGATCGATGCGGAAGGCCATCGAGTGGAACAGTTCTGGGATCCCACAAACTTCTCGGGCACCATCACCGATGGCAATGGCAACGTCACGACGCTGACTTATAACGAACGAGGTAACGTTCTTCAGGAAATTGATGCGGCGAACAGTGTCACGCTCTATGAATATGGGGACCAACGACACCCGGATCTCGAGACGCGGATCGTGGACCGCCGTGGTTTTGTGACCGACAGGGCCTATGACGATGCGGGCAACCTCACGCGTTCTTCGGAACTCGGGCCGATGGATGCGTTTTGGGATCAGCCGCTGGTGTCATCGTTCACCTATGACGCCAACGGCTATCTGACTAGCCAAGCGAACCCGCGCGGCCACCAAACGCGGTGGGAGTACGACGCGTCTGGTAACGTCACCGCGGTGGTCGATGCAAACTTGAACCGTCAAACATCGCTCTACGATGAGCGAGGCCGACTGATCGAGCGATCCGACTTCAACCAGAAAGTGACGAGCGTTTCCTATTCGACAAATGATCAGCCCACTCGAATCGCGTTTGCCGATGGCAGTCACGCAGAGTTTCAACACAACGAGTTCGGACAACTCGCTCTCGAGCAGGTCTTCGAGTCGGACGGAACGTTGGTCCAACAGATTCAGATCACCTACGACCGGACCGGTCGAGTGGCGACGCAAATCGTTGGCATCGACGGTGACGACGATCACCCGGCGACCTTGACGCACCGCGTCTACGACGCAGGCTTGTTGGATTATGTCGTGTTCACCAACCCGGAATCGCTGGACGGCGATGGCGTACCGATTGAGTCACCGCTCACCCCAGTCGAAGAGCGACTGAGCGCGATCGTTGACTATGAATACGACGGCAATGGTAGACTTATCCGCGAAACGGATCCTCAGGGCGGAGTGACCGAACACCGCTACGATGGCAACGGGAACCACATCTTGAGGCAGGACCCGATCGGGAACATCACGACCTGGGTCTACGATTCGCTTAATCGAGTGTCGGAGATGCGTGACCCCTTCTTCCATCTTGGCATGACGATTTCCGATGCATTGGCGACACTCGATGTGCCCAGTGGCGCCGACTGTGATTCGAATGCCGTCGCAAGTCACCTCACGCTTTCCTGCTACGACGCCGAAGGCAATCTCACCAAGAGAATTGATCGAAATGAACGACGTATCGAATTCGACCACGACCATCGCGGACGCGTGCTCGAAGAGCGATGGTTCGACGAGGCTGACAACGTCATTCGTTCGGCGTCCTTCGAGTACGATGCGATCGGCAACCTCATTTCGGCGGCCGACGCGAACAGCCACTACGCGTTTGAATACGACTCGCTAAACCGTCTCGTTTCGTCGGACAACAATCCGAACGATTCGCTCGCGATCCCCCGCACCGTGCTTTCCTACAGCCATGATCCGCAAGGGAACGTCCTTCAAACGTCCGATCAGTCGGGCGTGCTGGTTGAATCACGATACGACCAACGAGATCGACTTCTTTCACGCGACTGGTCGCTTTCCGATCTCGACACGGCTCGAATCGATTTCTTCTACAGCGCCGTCGGGAGAGAAACCGAAGCTCAACGATTCGATGGCGACGACCAACTCGTCAGCAGAACACTCCGCACCTATGACAGTGTTTCGCGTCCCGATTCGGTGACGCATTTGGACGCCGCCGACGGCCTCTTCGCGGAGTACGAGTACGGCTACAACTTTGCGGGTTTGGTGACATCGAAAGAACTCACGCGACCCGACGCTTCACAGTCCGAGTCCTTCGACTATCGTTACGACCTCAATGGACAGGTGGTTGAATCGCTCTCGGGGAATGGGGGTACGGAGTCGTTTCAATATGACGCCAATGGGAACCGAGTTGGCATCGGAAACCAGGTTGGTGAAAACAATCAACTGTTGGCTGACAGTGAGTACACGTATGAGTACGACGCCGAGGGCAATCTGATCGGCCGCACCGAGATCGCCAACGGTAACGTCACGGTCTACGAGTATGATCACCGCAACCGACTTATCACAGTACAAGAAAGCAGTGCCGAGGGAGTCGTTCTAAGCGAAACGCGATACACGTATGACGTCTTGAATCGGCGGATCGCGCAAACCAAGAACGGGGAGACGCTGCACACCGTCTACAACGCTGACAACGCATGGGCTGACTTTGGTGACGACGGCAGTGTTGTCACTCGCTATCTCTTTGGGGAGCGAGTCGACCAAGTCCTGGCTCGGTTTGAGCCCAACGAGGGAATCACTTGGCACCTAACGGACACACAAGGCTCGGTTCGAGAACTCGTCGACGCGGCCGGGAATCCGATTTTCCAGATCAGCTACGACACGTTCGGGATCGCGTCAACGATGTCGCTGGAGTCAACGGGACGTTACCTTTACGCGGGACGGGAGTACGATCAGGACGTCGGTCTCTATTACAACCGAGCTCGATTCTACGATCCGCTGCAGGGAAGATTCCTGAGCCAAGATCCCCTGGGGTTCAACGCCGGAGATTCCAACCTCTATCGCTACGTCGGCAATTCACCGGCCAACGGGACTGACCCCACCGGGGAAGCGACCGCATTGGAATACGCCATGAAGGCTGTCTACGCGGTCGCGCTGCTTAACATTGCCTGTGCCGCCGTCGACTTTGCCGCAGACCTGGAATTGGATTACGAAGTCGATCCAGCCAAGATTGCACTACAGGGTGGCTTTGCCGCAGGCTCGGGAGTTGTCGCATTCGGATTCGGTCCCGTCGGGGCATTAGTACTTGGTATCGTCAACGCCTCGTTGAACCTTTACGCCTGTGCGACGGGTGACACGGTCTGAGAAGTCAATCGGCAATCACCGGGTGAAGGGAATGGGAGAACCACGAAATACGCCAAAGACGCGAAAGGGAAAGGGACGGTGAAGAGGGGTGAAACACTGACCAGCACTCATCCGAATGGAAAGAGACAGAACGGGAAAGATCAGGTCTGTAAACAAGGGATGGCGGCTCGCGTCGATGTCTGCCATGAAATCGACGTCGACCATGAAAAAAGGCTCGCCGATTGGCGAGCCTTTTGAGTTTGTCTGGCAGAGAGGATCACTCTTCGCTGGGCGTTTCGTCGCCTTCGCCGATGCTGGCGCTGACGGGTTCCTCCTTAGCGTCGTTGACGCCCCGGTTTTCACCGTGGAATTCGAGACGGACAACCTTCACAGCTTTGCCGTCGGGGTCGATCATCTTCCCTTCATCGGTGATGGTGAGGTCCGACGGATCGACGGACTTTCCTTCATCTTTGGTTTCCAAAATACCTTTGACGACGATGGTGTCCTTGCCCTCGAAAGCGCCACGCAGCAGTTCTTCGCTGAGCGGATCCTCGATACGCTGCTCCAATGCGCGACGAAGCGGACGGGCTCCGAAGTCGAGGTCCGTGCCTCGCTTGATCAGGAACTCTTTGGCTTCGACTTGCAATTCAAGGGCGAGCCCACGATCGAGCAAGCGTTCGCGAACTTTGGAAAGCTCGAAATCGATGACTTGTCCAAGGTCCTGACGGGTCAAGTGACGGAAGATGATCGTGTCGTCGAGACGGTTCAGGAATTCCGGACGGAAGACACGTTGAATCTGATCCATCACGCGCGACTTCATCGACTCGTAGCTCGCGTCGTTGTCACGCTTGGCAAAGCCAAATTCGCCTTCGTTCTTGATCGCCTCGGCACCGGCGTTGGTGGTCATGATCAAGATCGTGTTGCGGAAGTCGACGTTGCGTCCGAACGAATCGGTCAAACGTCCTTCTTCCATCACCTGGAGCATCATATTGAATACGTCGGGGTGAGCCTTTTCGATTTCGTCAAACAGAACGACCGCGTACGGCCGACGACGAATCTTTTCGGTCAACTGACCACCTTCCTCGTAGCCGACGAATCCGGGAGGTGCCCCGATCAAACGACTGACGTTGTGCTTCTCCATGTACTCGCTCATGTCGATGTGCACGAGCGCGTCGCTGTCGCCAAACATGTATTCGGCGAGTGCTTTGGCGAGCAACGTTTTCCCGACGCCGGTCGGGCCGGCAAAGATGAATGAACCAGTCGGGCGTTTGGGGTCTTTCAGGCCGCTGCGACTTCGGCGGACAGCTTTCGCGACGGCGGTGACGGCGAGGTCTTGGCTCACCACTCGCTTGTGCAGTTCTTCCTCCATCTTCATCAGCCGCATGCTGTCTTCGGTCGACAGACGCGTGAGCGGAATGCCGGTCATCTTGCTAACGACTTCGGCGATCACTTCCTCATCGACGACGCCATCGGTTTGCTGGCTCTTCTCACGCCAATCCTGGGTGATCTGGTCTTTCTTCTTGCGAAGCTTTTCGGCCTGATCGCGAAGGTTGGCGGCCTTCTCGAAGTCCTGATTGGCGACGGCGTCTTCCTTTTCCTTGTTGAGCGTTTCGACTTCTTCGTCGATCTCTTTCAGATCTGGCGGACGCGTCATGGTGCGGAGTCGCACTCGGGCGCCGGCTTCATCGATCACGTCGATCGCCTTATCGGGCAAGCACCGCGCGGTGATGTAACGTTCGCTCATCTCGACGGCCGCGACCACGGCGTCGTCGGTGATCTGGACGCGGTGATGTTCCTCGTAGCGTTCGCGAAGTCCCTTGAGGATCGCGACGGTTTCGTCTTTGCCGGTCGGTTCGACGATGATCTCTTGGAAACGACGCGCCAACGCGTTGTCTTTCTCGATGTACTTTCGATACTCATCGAGCGTGGTCGCACCGATGCACTGAATCTCGCCTCGGGCGAGCGCGGGCTTGAGAACATTGGCGGCGTCGATCGCGCCCTCGGCACCACCGGCACCAACTAGCGTGTGAAGTTCGTCGATGAACAGAATGGTGTTCTTGACGCGCCGGACTTCGGTCATCACCGCTTTGATGCGTTCTTCAAACTGTCCGCGGTACTTCGTGCCCGCGACCATCATCGCGAGGTCCAGAACGACGATTCGTTTGTCGGCAAGGATTTCGGGGACTTCGCCTTCGATGACCTTTTGTGCAAAGCCTTCGACGATAGCGGTTTTACCGACGCCGGCTTCACCGAGCAGAACCGGATTATTCTTCGTGCGTCGGCATAGAATCTGGATGGCGCGTTCGATCTCACGCGAACGTCCGATCACCGGATCGAGTTCACCCTTGCGAGCCAGTTCGGTCAGATCGCGGCCAAAACTATCCAGTGCCGGTGTTTTGCTCTTTCCGCTTTTGCCCGACGAACTGCTACTGCCGCCTTCCTCACTTCCGCGGCCACCACGCTCGCCGACTTCAGCGCCTTCGAGACCATGACCGAGCAAGTTCAAAACTTCCTCGCGGACATCTTCCAGCTTGAGCCCCAGATTCATCAGGACCTGTGCCGCGACGCCCTCTTGTTCACGCAGCAGGCCGAGCAGGATGTGCTCGGTGCCGACGTAACTGTGATTGAGGTTGCGAGCCTCCTCCATGGAGTACTCAATGACCTTCTTGGCTCGTGGCGTCTGTGGCAGTTTGCCGACAGTCACCATTTCGGGCCCACTCTGGACGAGCTTTTCGACTTCAAGCCGAATCTTCCGCAAGTCGACGTCCAGATTCTTCAAGACATTGGCGGCGACGCCGCTGCCTTCTTTGACCAGCCCGAGCAAGATGTGCTCGGTGCCGATGTATTCGTGGTTAAATCGTTGCGCCTCTTGGTTGGCCAATTGCATGACCTTGCGGGCGCGATCGGTAAATCGTTCGTACATGGGATCGTCTCGTTACCCGGCGGGTGTTCGCATCAACGAGGCATGGTGCCTCGCTGAGTGATTGTTCGGTTCAGAGCGGAAAACAAACAGAGCGAAAGTGCGTCGACTTTCCAACCCCCGGTTGCTTTCGGCCGTCCTGGACAAGTCGCACCGTTAATTGTGACAACTTGGCGAATTCATTCGTTATGCACTCTGCTTAGCAAACCGTACGCCACACGGCTGAAAATCGTGCGAGGAGGCCACGCGGACAAAGAATGCGATGCCATGGACCCGCCCCCGCAGATCGGCTGAAGTGGATTCTATCGGTTTTGCAAATTCGGGTGGAATAGGAAGGTGCCGTCCTAGGCCACTCAACCCGCACTTTCGCGGACGAAACGGTGCGAGTTTTTGCGAGATGTCTGGTGAGGGCCGACGGACAAGCGGAGTGTCGCTGTCATTCCGGCTTTTGTGCCAGCGATTTTTCAAGCCGCTGTCAAATCGGCAGCAGGCCCGGGATGAATGCTCCCCGCGGTCGTTTGTTTGTCATTGTCATCCTCGCTGCCCCGCTCGCTGTCCCGCGCGATGCGTCGTAATTCGGCATCGATCTCGACGATCCAATCCGTGCCGACCTCCAAACGGCGCAGTTCGCCGACCAGTGCGGCCGCAGACTCCACACGACGCGTCTGCCGATACACTCCGGAAAGAAGCAGCAGCGCGGGTGGGTCGCGAGGCTCGATAGCCAAAATGCCCAGTAGAAGTGATTCCGCGTTTTTCCATTCGCCACGGAGGTAGGCCGAATGAGCGTCATCAAATCGGTCCGGCTCGTCGCTGACCTGGCGCGGTGTCAAAAGCTCCGGCAACTCGCGGAAACTTCTCACCGTCCAGACCAACCAAGAAACGAATGCGATCCAACCCGCCGAACGCACCAGAAACGGTGAAAGCCAATACGGGTAGTGATACCTTAAGATGAGCAGCCCATTCAAAAGGAGAGCGAACCCGATCGCCGACGGCAACGCCGACAACCGTCCACGCCACCAAAGCTCGTTGAGCCCCGGCCACAGACAGGTCAGGTACTTTCGGGTTTCCATCGGACTCTCTTGCTTGGGAATCTGGATTTAGAAAACCAGTTCGGTCGCGCCTAGATCGCTTTCCGGATTGTTTGATAGCAACCCCGCGCCTTCTCCCACTCACTTTCTCATAGGACAGACATGTCGCAACTACTCGACATCATCAGCGGACACCTCGGCGAAGAGAATGTCGATCGAATCAGCAAGTCACTTGGCGCGGATCGGTCTCAAACCGAAAAAGCGATCGCCGCGGCACTCCCGACACTCCTAGGGGCGGTGACGCGAAATGCGTCCGATGAAAGCGGCCGTCAGAATTTGCACAACGCTCTGGTACGCGATCACGACGGCTCGGTCTTGGATCACTTGGGGAGCCTGCTGGGCGGAGCCAAGCCGGGCATGGGTGGCGGTATGACGCAGAAAACGACTTCCGGTGGCGCGATCCTGGACCACATTCTCGGCGGCAAGCGACAGCGTGTGGAGAAAGGCGTCAGCAACGTCAGTGGCCTCGACACGCGTCAATCGTCCGATCTGATGTCAATGCTCGCGCCGGTCTTGATGGGCGCGATCGGGAAACGCCGAAAACAAGAAGACCTCTCCGCCGGTGGCTTGGGTGATTGGCTTCGCGGCGAACGCGAGCAGGCAGAACCAGCGCAGACATCCGGCGGAAGCTTGATCGGTCGAATGTTGGATCAAGACGGCGATGGCGACTTTGATTTGTTCGACGTCATGAAGTTTGGCCTCGGTCGAGTGTTCAAGCGATCGTAGGAAAGTCGACGCATCGCGGTGGAGTGAGGCCCCGCCGATGGATTCCTTGATGATGCTCATTTGGACGGACGCAGGGTCGCGGTGAACGTGATCGCTGAAACGCATCGATCCGCTCCCGACGCCGGAGGACGGCAGTACGAATTCGAGTCCTCAGAGGGCTTGTAAGCCGGGTTCTGTGCTCGCAACCGCGTGGCGATCACGAACGGCGACCATTTATCTGTGCACGACGATTACTCGTCGCCTCCATCGCGACCTACCCGAGTGTCGCTAGCGAAGCGGACCGCTTCTGCACCCTGTTTGGTCTAGCTCCGGATGGGGTTTACCGAGCCGATCGAGTCACCTCGATCGCTGGTGCGCTCTTACCGCACCGTTTCACCCTTACCACGCGTTCGCGATGCGAACCGTTCGGCGGTCTACTCTCTGTTGCACTTTCCCTAACCTCGCGGCCGGTCGACGTTAGGGAAAGTGCAACAGAGAGTAGACCGCCGAACGGTTCGCATCGCGAACGCGTGGTAAGGGTGAAACGGTGCG